>DAIDKM010000059.1 GCA_027450045.1 Paludibacter sp.
GCTTAAAAGAGATGCTCTTGATGATAGTTACAGAGAAACATCTTGAATATCTAAAAGCGTTTTCCCCGGTAAAAATTCCTTTCGCTAAATAAGAACAAGGTTGGAAGAAAGTACAGTACACTCAAAAATAGTGACGAAAAAAATATGATTATCCTTCGTATGCTTTCAACGCATTGAATAACAAGTTATTTTCATCCGGTGATCCAACCGTGATGCGCAAACAACCTTCGCAAAGCATCACGTTGTTACGGTTACGCACAATAATACTAAGTTCAACAAGGTAATTGTAGATTGCATTCGCATCGTCTACTTTTACCAATACGAAGTTGGCCGACGACGGATAAATGGTCTTCACGTAGGATAATTGATGCAGCTCGACAACCAAACGTTGGCGTTCTTGCAGCAGCAAATTGACCCAGGAGCGTTTTCGCGATTCATATTGCAAATGTTCCAATACCAATTCCTGTGTCAAAATATTCACGTTGTAAGGGTATTTCACCTTATTGAACAACAGAATAATTTCAGGCGACGCAAATGCCATACCTAAACGTACACCGGCTAATCCCCATGCTTTGGAGAAAGTTTGCAGAACAATAAGGTTTGGAAAACGGGACAGATGCATCAACCAACTATCTTCAGGTGAAAAATCAACATACGCCTCATCAATAACTACGACGCCATCAAAATTCTCAAGTACATGGAGCACTTCATGGCGATCCAACAAATTGCCGCTTGGATTGTTGGGAGAACAGAGAAAGATTACTTTAGTATGATCATCGACAGCATTCAATAGTCGTTTGGCATTCAACGAGAAGTCGTCGTTCAGGTGTACTTTGCGATACTCTACATGATTGATGTCGGCGCTCACCTGATACATGCCATAAGTAGGCGCGATGGCCACCACGTTGTCTTGCGCCGGTTCACAAAAGACACGAAACACTAAATCAATCGCCTCATCACTGCCATTTCCCAAAAAGATATGCGTAGCAGGCACCTTCTTTTTAGCGGTAATTGACTCTTTCAACTTCCATTGCAACGGATCTGGATAGCGGTTGTAAGGATTGTTGAAAGGATTTTCATTGGCATCGAGAAACGCCGAAGCCTCTCCCTGAAACTCATCGCGTGCACACGAATAGGGTTTCAACGATAAAATGTTCTTTCGTACTAACGATGTGATGTCTGACATAATGGTATGAATATTACTTTTATAACGATGATCTGTGTATAATCCGGTTTCAACAAAATGCGTCTACAAAAATACGTCATTTACAACAAAATGGTATTCTTACGCTCGTGATCCCCCTTTTTAGAGGCAAAATTTCATTGATTAGGGTAAGTTGCTTCAAAAAAAGTTACGTGCACATTACTGTTTTTTTGGCAAAAACATATTATTGCAGACACACCTTACATTTCAAAATAAATGCGTACCTTGCGCTCAATAAATTTTTACAATCAATGAATACAGGAACAGTCAAATTTTACAATGATTCGAAAGGATTCGGATTCATTAAAGACGCTAGCTCATCGAACGAATACTTTGTCCATTCATCTGGATTAAAGGACAATATCCAAGAGAACGATGAAGTCACGTTTGATCTTCAAGAAGGAAGAAAAGGATTAAATGCCGTAAATGTTAAACTAGTATAGTTTATCGCAAAAGACATGCTTTTTCAAAAGCCTTACGAAAAGTAAGGCTTTTTTGTTTCCATTCCGCTGCCACTACCTTATAAAATGGTCAAAAAACAGGGCGATAAATATGGCAATAGGGTTTTGTTCCTTTGTGGTCGTAATAATCCTGATGATAATTTTCTGCCGGCCAAAAACGAGTTGCAGGACGTAACGTCGTAGCTACCTTAAATTCCTTTTCAGCTAAAATGCGTATATACATTTCGGCAATTGCTTTTTGAGCGTCGTTGGCATAGAAAATAGCCGATAAATATTGTGCCCCGATGTCAGGACCTTGTCCATCAGTTTGTGTGAAGTCGTGTGTCTCGAAAAAGAGTTTCACCAAGGCTTCATAACTTGTTGCGGATGAATCAAACACCACCTCTGTAGTCTCCAAATGGCCTGTATCGCCTTCACAAACTTGTGGATAAGTAGGATTTTCAACATGGCCACCCATAAAACCGACCGTGGTTTCCAACACTCCTTTTACTTTACTGAAATGATATTCCGTTCCCCAAAAACAGCCGGAAGCAAACCACGCACGCTCGGTTTTGGCGGATTCATAAGGTTTAAACTCCAACGATAGCGAATTGACGCAATGCCGAACATTCTTAGGTGTCAACGATTCTCCCACAAAAACATGCCCTAAATGTGCGCCACAAGCAGCGCAAAGAATCTCTTCTCGTTTTCGGTCAGCATCAAGTTGCCTACGAATAGCGTTTGGCAATTCGTCATCAAAACTTGGCCAGCCGCAATGTGAGTCAAACTTATCTTCGGAGCGAAACAAAGGGGCTCCACATCGTTTGCAGAGATACAATCCTGCTTGCTTGTTATGCAAAAGCGATCCTGAAAATGGAGCTTCCGTTCCTTTATGTTCAATGATATTTTCTTCTTCGGGAGTTAGTTTCTTAAAGTCCATAAGTACAAATTAAACAGATTGATTAATGTTGTTCACAAGTAAATCATCAGCTATGTTATTTACTTTGCGAATCTTTATTTGAAGTGAATGTTTCACTATTACGACTGCAAAGATAGGTTCATTTTGAAGATTCGCATTCGTAGTTCAAAAAAACAACGTGAAATCGTTGCTTGAACTGATCAACTATTCGTTGTAAAAATCATTGAAAAAGAGACATCAAAAGCACGAAAAGCGCCACCGATAACCAAAGTTTCAGCCACAAACGTTCCCCTTTCGCTAAAAAAGGTATATCTTTGCAGCTTAAATCGTTTGAAAAGAAGAACTATGGAATTAAGTGAACAGGAGCTTTTGCGACGGGAGAGTTTAACCCAATTGCGTTCGTTAGGAATTAACCCATATCCGGCTGAAGCTTTTCCGGTAAATGCTCTTTCCGATTCAATAAAAGCAGACTTTCACGACGAAGTCACCCCACCCCGTCAGGTAACCATTGCAGGCCGGATGATGAGCCGCCGGATCATGGGAAAAGCCTCTTTCGTTGAATTACAAGACTCTGCCGGTCGCATTCAGGTCTATATCACACGTGACGACATCAGTCAGGACGAAGAAAAAACGATGTACAATGTCGTCTTCAAAAAGCTGTTGGATATTGGCGATTTTATCGGAATAACGGGTTTTGTGTTTCGTACCCAGATGGGAGAAATCTCCGTTCATGCACAAGAACTCACCGTGCTCAGCAAATCATTACGACCATTACCCATTGTAAAATACAAAGACGGCGTTGCTTTTGATGCATTTGAAGATCCCGAACAACGCTACCGTCAACGTTATGTCGATTTGGTAGTGAACGAAGGCATTAAATCAATCTTCCTCAAACGTACCCTGATTTTCAATGCCATGCGTAACTTCTTCAACGAAAGAGGTTACATCGAAGTCGATACTCCCGTGTTGCAACCCATTCCGGGTGGTGCTACTGCACGTCCTTTTATTACGCATCACAACGCTTTGGACATTCCGCTTTATTTGCGCGTCGCCAACGAATTATACCTCAAACGACTCATTGTCGGTGGCTTTGAAGGCGTGTACGAGTTTTCACGTAACTTCCGCAACGAAGGAATGGACAGGACGCATAATCCCGAATTTACGGCCATGGAAATCTATGTGTCGTACAAAGATTACAACTGGATGATGGATTTCACCGAAGCCATGCTTGAATATATCTGCATGGAAGTGAACGGCAACACCGAAGTTCTTGTCGGCAACACTACCATCAGTTTCAAGCGTCCGTTTAAGCGTATCAGTATGATTGACGCCATAAAAGAACACACCGGTATCGACATCAACGGCATGAACGAAAATCAATTACGAGAAATTTGTACCCGATTGCACATAGAAGTAAATGACACAATGGGCAAAGGAAAACTAATTGATGAGATTTTTGGCGAAAAATGCGAAGGCAAATACATTCAACCAACCTTCATCACCGACTATCCGATTGAGATGTCGCCATTGTGTAAACGACACAGAAACAATCCTGAACTGACCGAACGCTTTGAGTTGATGATCAACGGCAAAGAGCTGGCAAACGCTTACTCGGAATTGAACGACCCAATCGATCAACGCGCCCGTTTCGAAGAGCAGCTTAAACTTAGTGAAAAAGGCGACGACGAAGCCATGTTTATCGATCAGGACTTTCTGCGCGCCCTGGAATATGGCATGCCTCCCACTTCCGGCATGGGTATCGGGATGGATCGCTTGGTGATGATTTTAACCAATCAACAAACCATTCAGGAAGTATTGCTCTTTCCGCAAATGCGCCCCGAAAAAACACAACGCAGAGATTCCAAAGAGGCTTTCACAATCATTGGTATTCCAGAGACATGGGTCGATGCGTTCTACAGTATGAACCTCCTTACTGTTGAATCATTACGCCCTTTGAATCCTAATAAATTGCATCAAGAACTCTGTGGGTTCAACAAAAAGAATAAATTAGGACTGCAAAATCCTACGCTCGAAGAGGTGAATCAATGGCTGCAATCCTCCAACCAGAAATAATCATGCAAAAACGCATTACAACCGAAGAGCAACCAAAAGCGGAAGCATATAAACCCGTTAAAGTTGGGGTATGCGGCGGCGGAAGCTGGGCAACAGCCATTGCAAAAATATTGCTCACCACTCAGGATACCATTTATTGGTACATGCGTCGCCAGGATCAAATTGATGAATTCAAACGCAGCAGTAAAAATCCATCCTACCTGACGGGATTGAAATTCGACACCGATCGCATTGTTTTTACGAATAAAATCAATGAGTTGGTCAAACAAGTTGACACCATTATTTTTGCTACGCCCTCGCCTTTTCTGAAACAACATTTGAAGAAATTGCGCGTGCCTCTCAAAGATAAAATGATTATATCGGCAATCAAAGGCATTGTACCGGACGAAAACTTAATCATCACCGATTACTTTCAGCAATTCTACAATGTCCCCCGCGAGAACTTAGCCGTATTAGCCGGTCCTTGTCATGCAGAAGAAGTGGCATTGGAACGTCTTTCCTACCTGACAATTGCCTGTACCGACCGGGAAAAGGCACGTGCACTGACGCCTCTCTTCACGAATAATTTTATTCGTACCAGTACCACCGAAGATGTGGTGGGCATTGAATACGCCACAGTATTGAAAAATGTATATGCCATTGCCGCCGGAATATGTCATGGGCTGAAATATGGCGATAATTTTCAGGCTGTCCTCATATCAAATGCCATTCAGGAGATGCAACGTTTCAGCAGCGCCGTCCATCCTTTGCCGCGCAGCATCAACGAATCAGCCTATCTGGGCGATTTATTAGTGACTGGATACTCCAAATTCAGTCGAAACCGTACCTTTGGTAACATGATCGGGAAAGGATATTCGGTAAAAACTGCACAGATAGAAATGGAAATGATTGCCGAAGGGTATTACGGCGTAAAATGTATCAAAGAAATCAACGAAAATTATCACGTAAACATGCCGATTATGGATGTTGTTTATAACATCTTATACAACAGGGCATCGCCTATTCTGCAAATCAGAGCGCTTACCAAACAAATGAGATAGAAATAAGCAGTTAATATAACCATAGAAGTTATTGAAATTAAATAAGACAGGAAGTTAACACAACTCTATTTTACACCTTATAGAATACGAATCAGTTCATTATATGATGGAATGAAAACTTACCTAAATATTAAAAACAACATAATCAGATGAAAACTATCAAACTGAACATTGACAAAACAAGCAGTTTTGTATCGAAAGAAGTCATTTACAGTTATGAAGAGCAAGCAAACTCGGCTAATGACACCTTGCACGAAGGCACCGGAGCCGGAAACGATTTTCTGGGGTGGCTTCATCTACCATCGTCAATGAGCGAAGAAGAGATCGCTGATTTGGAAGCAACCGCCAATACTTTACGCCAACATTGCGAAGTAGTTGTTGTCATTGGCATCGGAGGAAGTTACTTAGGGGCAAAAGCAGTGATCGATGCCTTATCCAACAGTTTCGAGGCTCAACAAGCTTCGCACAAAAATCCGTTAATCGTCTATGCCGGACACAACATCGGCGAAGATTATCTGTTTGAATTGCAAGAGTTCTTGAAAACAAAGAAGTTCGGCATCATTTCCATTTCCAAATCAGGAACGACAACTGAACCTGCATTGGCTTTCCGTTTGCTCAGATCACAATTAGAAGCACAGCAAGGCAAAGCAGCTGCCCAAAAACTGATCGTAGCCGTTACCGATAAAGCGAAAGGCGCTTTGCGCACGTTAGCCACACAGGAAGGGTATAAGACATTTGTCATCGAAGACAGCGTTGGCGGTCGTTATTCGGTACTCACCCCGGTCGGCTTGTTGCCAATCGCCGTGGCAGGTTTCAGCATTCGCGATTTACTTGCCGGCGCTATGCACATGGAAACCATTTGCGGCACTACTACTCCTTTTGATCAAAATCCCGCAGCGCTCTATGCCGCCACACGTAACGCACTCTATCAGGGTGGCAAGAAAATTGAAATATTGGTCAACTTTCATCCAAAATTGCATTTCATCGGTGAATGGTGGAAACAGCTCTACGGCGAAAGCGAAGGCAAAGAACACAAAGGCATCTTTCCGGCAGCCGTTGATTTTACGACCGACCTGCACTCCATGGGTCAATGGATTCAAGAAGGGGAACGCTCTATTTTTGAGACGGTTATTTCCATTCAACAACCTAACCACGAAATGCGCGTACCTTCGGATGAAGCAAACTTAGACGGGCTTAATTTCTTGGCCGGAAAGCGTGTGGACGAAGTGAACAAGATGGCCGAGTTAGGCACCATGCTGGCGCATGTGGATGGCGGTGTTCCCAACCTGAAAGTAGAACTTCCTGAACTGAATGAACTCTATTTGGGGCAAATGCTCTATTTCTTTGAAAAAGCATGCGGTATCAGCGGTTACATTTTGGGCATCAATCCATTTGATCAACCGGGGGTGGAAGCTTATAAGAAAAACATGTTCGCTTTGTTGGAAAAGCCGGGTTACGAAGCTGCAACCAAAGCCATCAAAGCAAAATTATAATCGCATTGAAAACCTTGAAATGTATGCTTCCATAGATTCTATCCGGCTGCATTTCAAGGTTTTTTATTCCAATTGAGCAATTCAACTAAAGACAAATGAAACGAGCCATCTTTCCGGGCACTTTCGATCCTTTCACTATCGGTCATTACGACATTGTGCTGAGAGGATTGGCAATCTTTGATGAAATCGTTATCGGGATTGGTATCAACCAAACTAAGAAAACCTTTTTCTCACTCGACAAACGGATGGAGATGATTCGTCAATCGTTTCAAAACGAACCTCGCGTTAGCGTGAAAGCATATGACGACCTAACAATTCATTTTGCCGAACAAGAAAATGCTGCTTTTATTTTACGGGGAGTTCGTTCTGTGAACGATTTTGAATATGAACGCACCATTGCGGATGCCAACAAGCAATTAAACGGCATTGAAACGGTGATTCTGAATACCAACCCTGCTTATTCGTTCGTTTCATCCACCGTTGTACGCGATCTGCTGCTCTACAAAAAGGATATTACTGCCTTCCTGCCGCCAAATGTAATCCTCTGAAAGGATACGCAGCAATCGACAAGAAAATAACAAAAAATCATCGTTACCGAAGAAAATGCGATAACGAGATATTGATTTCGAGAAGTAGGAAAAAGCAGGAGGCTTTATTTCTTTTCTTCTTCTTTGTCCTTAACCTCTTTTTTTACATCATTTTCAATGTCGTTCATGCCGTCTTTGAAGCTTTTGACGCCTTTGCCAAGACCGTGCATGAGTTCAGGAATCTTTTTGCCACCAAACAACAAGAGTACTACCAACGCGATAATGATTAAATGCTCGGAGCTGAGGAACAACAAGGTATGCATAAGAATAGAAATTATGAAAGGGTTAAATCAATCGCAAGTAAGAATCGTGGGGCAAAGATACACCATTTATTTACAACTTGCCTTTCCCGACGAGAATCTTTTTAGGGGAAGAGATGGAAAACTCACGTATCTTTAGTCGGGGCACAACTCGACAAGACACGCTCACCATCACGCCCCCTACTCTCTCCACAACAAAATCAACCCATCGTGCAACAAAAATAGATACGGTTGCATCTTTAGACAGAAGGAAATGTTTGCATAAGACAAACAACTACATGTTTTAGAACCTGTGAGTCCACTCCGAAAAAGTCTTTTGCCCTTGAATCTACTATAAAAAACATCATTCTCTCGGAGTGGACTCATGATTTTTCCACAAATACCCACCTCAAAAAAGACATTATTCCATGAGAACTTTTATACTCGGTATTACCCTCTTCTTTTCGATGGCGCTTTACGCACAGGGTGAGAAAAACTTCATTGACCAAAACTATATCGAAGTAACCGGACATTCCGAGATGGAGATTGCTCCTGATGAAATTTACATGAAGATATTAGTCAACGAAAAGGATGTAAAGGGAAAAACACTTGCGGAAACGGAGAAAAGCATGATCAGCAAGTTGCAGGAAATCGGGATTGACGTGACCAAGGATTTGGCCGTGAAGGATGTGAGCAGTAATTTCAAAAACTACTGGATACTGAAAACTGACATCGTGTTGTCAAAAGAGTATCAACTACGGGTTCATGATGCTAAAACAGCCGGCAGGGTTATTGTTGAACTGCAAAAGTTAGGTATTTCCAATGTTTCCATCGATCATATTGACAACAGTAAGATAGAAGATTTCCGCAGGCAGGTGAAGGTCAAAGCCATTCAATCGGCACAAGAAAAAGCACAAGCATTGAGCGAGGCAATTCACCAAACCATTGGGCGCGCTATCTATATTCAGGAACTCAATTACAATCCATACAACTACATGCAGGCAAAAACACTGAACATGACGGTGCGGGGAACCGCAGACAACACCTCAGTGGAGCCGGATATCGAGTTTCAAAAGATCAAATTAGATTATTCCATCTTAGTGCGTTTTGAACTAAAATAGACTAGGGGCTGCTGTAATGGTTTTAATCCCTGAACGCATATTCCAAGGTTGAGTAATAGACAGCACGCCAACCACGCCAATGTCCTTTGTTCGACAGGGCGTTGTTATGCCAAAGACTTATAAATTCTCCGCGCACCGCTTTCACTTCATCAATTAGCCGCTTGATCTCTATGGCAGCCTCATGAGGAGACAATCCCATGTAATCATTAAACGAGCCATCCATATAAATCAACGGATAAATAACCATATCAGTTTCTACGTTGCGAAGCAAATCGAAAAAGAAAAATGGAGAGCAAACCGAAGCCCTGAAACCAGGACGTCCTGCATATCCCATCGTGTATTCATGCCCGATACCCACCTCTTCCAAAGCGCGATACGTGTCGGGCATTCGAAGGAGCAAATAGTGTTGACGACTAGCATTCACAAAGTGATTTAAAACAGCTTCGAGCGATTCCTTCTCTAATGCAATTAACGACAAATCTTTACCGGCGGCAAACGAAGGATGCAGCCCAACGTATCCATGCTGTCCCAGTCGGATTAGTAACCGGCGAAAAGATTTGTTCGTAAGCGGCAGGTTGCGATCATACTTTCCACGTTTTGCGGCACACAAAATGAAATAGTACGGTTTCATCTTGAACCGTTTATTCAGCATGAACAAAAACCCATACGTGTCGTACGCATCGCGACGCAAACGAAACAACGTCAACAGGCGATCGATTAACAAGCTGAATTCACCGTGAAAGAGGTTTTTCGCCATACCGCCGAGATTCACATAAAACCCTCTATGCCTGAATTTGAAAGCATGGTCAATGTCATACGTCGGCAAATAACTAAACTTGCGGGGAGAGAAATCGGAAAACGTGTCGGTGTGAAACAACAATTTCATTAATTCAATGATCCATTGATTGACCAAAGGTTTTCCAATAAAGCCTGCCTGCACGGCCAATGAATTTTTTGGTTGAAAACGACCAAATTGATCACTTTGTTCTGACAAATACTCCTCATAACGTGTTATCAAATAAAACGATGCGGCAAACAGGTCGAAAGGAATCAATGTGCGGGTATCATCGGTACCAAAAAAAGCAGACGAATCGCGAAATTTGAACAGTTTGATCAATTGCGGTTCAACCGTTTCCTCGAGCAACAATGGATGTTGCCATACCCACGGTTCATCTCCGACAGGTTGCGGTGCGTATGAAAATTTAATGCCCTCAAAGGATGCAAATTCCGAAACAGAAGCAGTCATCCAGTAATCCGTATGCAAATAATGGCCAAAAACATAGCCGAAAATATATCGAATGCGAGGATTGAAAGTCGGAGTATAAATTAAGAGTTTCATGGTAAAAGGAAAAGATTAATACAAAAAAAGCGATATCTCACACAAATGTAACATGAAAGGCACCATCATAAGGCTTAAAATAGCCCACTTCAACCGGATAGAGACCATACTGAATGGCGATGCCCTTAAACAGATTCGCACTTTCTGGTTCTACAGCCACCAACAAACCACCGCTTGTTTGCGGATCGCACAGTAGCGCTTTCACATTTTCGGTAATGGGTACAGCTTTATGTCCATAGCTGTTGTAATTACGAAACGTGCCACCCGGCATACATTTTTGTTTAATGTAATAATCAGTGCCTTCGATGGTTGGAATATTCCGCACCTTGACCACAGCTTTCAGGTGGCTTCCTTCTGCCATTTCCAACAAATGCCCTAAAAAACCAAATCCCGTGACATCCGTCATAGCCTTCACCCCTGGAAGTTTGGCAAAAGCTGCGCCCGCTCTGTTGGGAGTCGTCATCCAACGCACAGCCTCCGCTTTGTGTTCAGGCTTAACCAATCCTTTCTTCTCGGCAGTGGTGATCAACCCGATGCCCAAAGGCTTGGTTAAGAAGATGCGGCAACCTGAAGTAGCCGTATCATTTCGTTTGATATTCTCCAACGAAACCAAGCCTGTGACAGCCAGACCGAATATAGGATCGGAAATATCGATGCTATGCCCTCCGGCAAGCGGAATATGTAGCTCTTCGCATACTGATTTGGCGCCCTGCACCACGACTTGTGCCAACGATGACGACAACTTTTCGAGCGGCCAACCGAGAATAGCGATTGCCATCAAAGGGGTTCCGCCCATTGCATACACGTCGTTAATGGCGTTCGTGGCTGCAATACGGCCAAAGTCAAACGGATCGTCCACGATAGGCGTAAAAAAGTCTGTGGTACTGATCACAGCCGAGCCATTGCCCAGATCATACACGGCAGCATCGTCTTTGCTCTCGTTACCCACCAGCAGGGCGGCAAAATGTTCTCTTTCTTTGGTGTCGGCCAAAATAACTTCGAGTTCTTTGGGCGAAATCTTACATCCGCAACCTGAACCAGGACTAAAATGAGTCAGTTGAATATCCATAAAATCAATCTTTTAATGTTTTCAAATAATGAGCCACAGCACGGCTATCGGATGTTGACGGCACCATGATGGTTTGCGTATATGGCTTGTCGATCAACGCTTTTGCATACGCCTTGTCATAATATTGCAATACGATGGCAATGGCCGTTCGGAAATCGTTCGCTTCGCACGCTTTCACAGCATCCTGACAGTGATTACCTCCAAGACGTCTTTCAAGCAATTGAATCGACGCTATCAGCTCATTCATCGGGAAATGAGCATACTCCTTCACCAACCGGTCGAGACGATCGGACAACGACGATTGAATATAATATGCCGTGGAATGGTGCATTTGCATGAAAAAAGGCAACGGCAACTGAATGCGTCCAATCATCATGCTCTCGTCTTCCACCCATACCGGACGCGAGGCATCTAACGTGCTGATGGTTTCGTAAAGGCGGTTTTCAAAATCTTCTGTAGTGCTTTGCGGCAATTGACCTAAAGCGCCGAATGCCGACCCGCGATGGTGCGTTAACGCTTCCAGATCGATCACCTGTTCGCCTAAAGCAGCCAACTCCTGCAAAACCTCCGTTTTCCCGCTTCCGGTGGCGCCTGCAATAATCTTTAGCTGCAACGGCTTTTCAAATTGCGCCAACACATGACGCCGAAAGGCTTTGTAGCCGCCTTCGCAGACAAAACATTGCAAATCGACTGTTTCAAAAAGCCATGCCATCGACTGACTACGCATGCCGCCCCGCCAGCAATAGACGCCGATTTGCGACGAACCCAATGCCAATGCCTCTTCGGTGAAAGCTTTCATGTGTGGGCTGACAAACGCCAACCCTTGCAAAACAGCCGCTTGTTTCCCTTGCCGGTGGTACAACGTACCCACGACGGCACGCTCGTCGTCGGAAAAAAGCGATAAATTAACAGCGTGAGGGAGGTGTCCTTTGACAAATTCAGCCGGCGTACGCACATCCACTATGGGCAGTGAACGGGTGATTTTTAGAAATTCGTCAATGGAAAGAATCGTTGCCATGATGATTGATTAGGCTCCTTTATAAAGTAAACTAATTCATTAAAACAGAGAAAAAAGCAACCTGATCACCCTGTAAAGGTATTGAAAATCAATCACGCTATTTCTCGTCACTTAATACAGAAATTAAGTCAAGACACAAAGGTACAACAAACGTTTCAAAAAAACATGCCAAAAACAGGTCGGTCTTCATTCGTAGTTCAGTCGCAATTCATTCGTAGCTTAATCATAGATAATACGTATATAATACCTATGTAATACGATAATAACACCTATATAATATCTACTTAGTAGATAGGTATTATCTATGTATCATATACGTATCAGATGCGTGGGAATGTTATCGTATGTAAGATCCAGATACGGCGAAAGTGCGATTAAAGTACGAAAGAAGAGTGGAGAAAGGAGGTTGAAACCAATCAAGCATTCAGACTCTTCATACGTGGATGCCCACCTGAAAACTGCGTTTGACGCAATGATGAAACGGGCAAAATAAATGTATGTTTTTACATAATAAATACATTAATACACAAACAACACCCTACAGAATCCATGAAAAAGGGAAAGTGGTGGATAGGAGTTACGTAGGAGGTAGATAGGAGCTACATAGGAGGAACATCGAAGGTACACTGAAGGAACAACGCAAATAAATGGGGGCTTTGTGGGAGAAAAGTCGGAGTTTCCTCGGAGCTACCTCGGAGTTGCCTCGGAGGATGGTCGGAGGATCGATTTTGCTGAACGAGGAATGAAAAGAACCAATAGCCGGATTTTGACCGTTGAAAATTGGTAAGCGGGGGTTACCACAACGTGAAATTTTGCCGTCTATTCAGGTTGCAAATATAGACATTTTTTTACGAAAAATCAAAATGAGATTGGTTGGATTTTTAGAAACTACAACAGCAAGCCGTTCTTTTACTTCCAATATTGTATTTGATAACGATTCCTTGTAAAAAAGTGCAGAAAAGAGTTGGAAGTTCAACATAAAATATTGACCTTTGGAACAGATATGGGGTAATGAAAAATCTGATCTCAAATGGTCGGTTGAATTCATTAGAGGATATTATGTTAGAATAGCAAGAATGAACGCTTTCAACATTACTCATCGCAACGAAACGCGCATCTGCATTGACTTACCATATAATGCTGCATTAACGCTAAAGATTAAACAAATACCCAATCCCAGCAGGAGTAAAACGCTTTATACAAAGTTTATTGGGACATTCGAGCAGTAAGACTACGGAGATTTACACGCATATAACAACCAAAGGCTTTGATCAAATAAAGAATCCATTGGATAAGTTGGACGTATAAAAATAAATAATTTAACACATTGGATATGCGCCATAAACACAATTGCCTAACAAAATGCAAAGCACTGAATGTCAGAGCTATTTAAATCAATCTAAGGTTGATATATGCGCCACACTATGGCGTATATACAATTTGAGTGGCGTATACACAGATGTTATGCGTCAGCATAAAAAAAAGAAAAAAGAAAATGGAGTTTTTTGAATATGACGACAACTTAGACGGAAGAATAAATTCATACAAAAGTAATTTCTTCCACATATACCTAAAAGGAGAATCTTTAATAAACAACGACAGAAGGTTCAACCGAATATCAACACGTGACTATGGGTCGTTCGTGCATGAATATATACATTATATTCAACAAATCACGACTCCATATGGGATTAAGTACAACAGTTATTTCAACAACAACTTAATTCTATACAGAGAATTAGTTAATTCGAATGAAGTGGTAAATTTGCCACTCGAATTAGAAGAAGTGATTGAACCAGCTAAACTTATGGAGTTAGAGCTAAAAGAAAAAAATGGGAGTAAGTATTTCTCAAAAGGTAATATAGATGATATTGAAATAAGTGACTTGGACATTCAGTCTGCTAAGGAAAAAGATACAGCAGTAAATATTGGTATTTACGATTTTGAAAATAACAAAGCGTTTGTTGATGGTTTTCAATTTGGATATTGGTGTGTAATAGAAAGTATGGCTCATTTAGTTCAGTCTTTAGTAAATCCAGAA
>DAIDKM010000060.1 GCA_027450045.1 Paludibacter sp.
GCCAGACCGGCATTGTTCATCATGTCATTATGTAATGCCGCAAATTGTGCAGCATCCAACATGTGTACGGTTTTTGCCGCTTCTTGAAGTCCAAAATAATAGTTCAGGTTTATCTGCGGTTTTGAGTCATTTTTACCATGTTTTGTGGTCACAATCACAACGCCATTTGCGCCCTGAGAACCATAAATAGCTGTAGCGGAAGCATCTTTTAATATCTGAACAGACTCAACATCGTTCATATTCAATTCTCCCAATCCGCTTGATACAGGGACACCATCGATCACATAAAGAGGAGAAGCGTCATTGATAGTCCCCACCCCGCGTATAAGAACTGTCGGATCGCTACCGGGTACTCCGGAAGAAATAATCTGTACCCCGGCTGCTCTACCCTCTAAAGCATCGCCAATCGTTGCAACGGGTATTGAATTCAGATCTTTGGGTTCAATCACAGCAACCGATCCTGTTAAATCTTTCTTGCGCTGCGTTCCATAACCCACTACTACCACCTCATCAAGCGCTTTGGATTCTTCGGTCATTACAATGTGAAGTGGAGCCTCTCCTTTTGGAACAACTTCTTGTGAAGTAAATCCCACATACGAAAATCGCAAAACAGGATTCTTAATCGTCTTGCTCGAAAGAGTGAATTTTCCGTCAGCATTGGTTATTGTGCCTATGGAGGTTCCTTCAAACACAACACTAACCCCAATAAGGGCCTCGCCTTTGGCATCGACTACCGTACCGGTGATCATTCCCGTAGTCTGGGCTGTTAATCCCAGCGAGATAAATAGCATACAACATAGCATCACTATGCCGTATGACACTTTTTTTAGATATACCATTGATTTAAAATTTAAGGTTGTTACTTTCATTTCCAGATAGTTGTTTTTTTAGATAATTGATGATTTACACGTAGCATAACCCTGTTAACAGGATTAGTCCGGATGAGTTACTAACTTTCAGGGAGGGAGATGTTTGAAAAGGTGCTGTTTTTTTCATTGATTAAAATTTAAATGGTTAACCATCAAAGACAAGGTCTCAAGTCAATCGCTTGCTTTTGTGTAGCAAATGTAGAAATGATTCACCTACGTAATTTTCACAGGAATGTAAATGTAGTAACCACAGCACACATACAGTAGCTATAATACTAATAAACAAGACATTTGCATGTATGAGTAAGAAAAATAATGTAGTAGAATTCAAAAAAAAAGTCCTATAAGAACCTTTTTTTCTTATAGGACTTCCGTTCGATTACCACAAAATCTACTGCATATTCGTCCCAATCCGCATCACTTGCGCTTCAAATTCTTCACGAGCGCCTATGGCTTTGTTTCTTGCTTTCGTGCGATAGTTGTAGATGGTCGATAATGAATAGCGCAAAAAATGGGATATTTTGACACTATCGGTGATCCCAAGCCGAATGAGGGCAAAAATCCGCAATTCCGTATTCAGGAGCTCTCCTGACTTTGGGACTATAGCCTCGCCTTTTACCAATAAGCTATTGAATTCTTCAATGAAATTGGGGAAAAGCTGCAAGAAAGTACTGTCGAAATTGGCGTAAAACTCTTTCAGCTCATCTTCAATAAACTGATTTGACTTGATGGCCAGCAAAAGATCATTGATTTTACCTGCGGCGGCAGTTCTGTTTAATAAATGACGATAATTATCCAACTTGTCTATATAGAGGGAGCATTGATCCATATAACGACCAATATATTCTTCTTTAATTAGGTTGGCTTCAAAAAGTGTATTATTTGTCTCTTTGAGCTGCTGATTAGTTAAAAAAAGCTCCTTGTTCAACTCGCTCAGTTGCTCATTTGCCCGACTTAAATCCATCCGTGCTTTCTTCAACTTCTTCATTTGCCTATACAGCAAAAACAAAACTATCAGCAAAAATAAAGACAAGATACTGATACTTATCAGGAAAACGATCAATTGCCGCTGCCGTGCTTTTGTTTCCAACTGATAGGCTTTTTCAATGATGGGCAACATCTGGGATATTTCAATAGTTCGCAAACGAGCATTACAAAAGAGGGCGTCTTCAAGCGAGCGTTTTATATACTTGTAAGCTCTGTCAATCTCGCCGTCTTCGTATAGGATAAATGCAAGACTACGCAGGGAGATATATTCTTTTGTGTCCGATTGTAAATCGTAGATTGCCGATATAGTAAGCCATTTCTTTTCAAGATTCCGCTCTCTTTTCCCATGATATGCTTGCGATATGCTATAAGCAATAATTGCACGATCATGATTATCTTTTGGAATTGTTGGATAATATGCCTGCAATAATTTCAAAGCCTCATCATATTTCTTATTTACTATCAATTGATCCGATCTCACCATAATGTACGGACTGGATTTCGGAGGATTGGTTATAAGAAGTGAGTCGCGGTAATTGGCAGTTAAATAATCATATCGGGCTTTTTCCTGATTTGAAACGGCATAATCAGCCAGATATCCATAAATAGTTCGGTAGATATAAAAATAATAGGCTCTTAAATCAGGCGAATACTTTATATCTACATTTTTGACAATGTCTAAAGCTTCATTATACATGCCAACGGTGCCCATGATGGAAGCCAAATTCAAGCGGGCCTCATTCAGCTTATTTTTGTCGTGAAGTTTCTCCGCAATTTGCAATTTTATGCGGGCATAACTAAGCGCAGAATCTGATGTATACGCTTTATATTCGTCAAATAGCTGACCGCAAATATTGTATCTCACGTCATCCGAAGAAGTAATTTGCAAAAGTTCTTTTAGATGGCGTAATTTGGCCTCTTTAATCTTGTCATAGATCGCATGATTGTCTATGGTTTGATCCAACACACGTAACAATGAATCCATTTCGTTGCTGGCAAATCCAACATGAGCGATAAACAAACAAACAAAACCGAAACAAATCCTTTTCATGGCAGACTATTTTTCCTGACAAAAATACACCTAAAATGCGAGAATGTTCCGAAAAAACATGTATTTCGGAACATTCCCCAAATCAGTGAATCAAAATTTTGAGCGTCAACCGGATTTACCTGATTAAGCTGATTGGCAAATCCTTCGCTTGCTCTATTGTCAGAATAGTTTGATTAGCTCTTGGATTCCTCAGAATGCTCATTCCCCTTTTACATTGGTAAACACCTGATTTTCCACTAATTTCTTTACATCATACGGTGCAGGCGCTCCACCGAGGTATTTATGGAACCAATCCAAATGGGCATCGTAATAGAGCGGCATCGATTTAACCACGTTAGGCCAATGCCCGTCATTCTTAAAGATAATCAGACGGGAAGGGATTCCTAATGTTTGAAGCGTTGTAAAATATTGAATACCCTGGGTATATGGGACGCGGAAATCAAGCTGTCCTGTAATGATTAACGTAGGAGTGGCAAAATTCTTTACATACTCTGATGGCGAGAATTTCTTATAAAGCTCCGAATTCCAGGGTTGTCCTTTCAAATCGAAATTAGGAAACCAGAGTTCTTCGGTTGCACCCCACTCCGAACGCAAGTCGTAAAGTCCCATCATCGAAGCTAAACACTTGAAGCGTTTGGTCTGAGCCTGAAACCAGTTCATCATATAACCTCCGTATGACCAGCCCATGGCACCCATGCGGGTTGAATCAACATAAGAAAGTTTGGCAAGAGCATCGGTCACTTTCATCAAATCCTGAAAAGGCTCGCCTCCCCAATCACCCGAAATCTCACGGGTATAAGCCTGTCCGTAACCTGTCGATCCGTGAGGATTTGGGAACGCCAAAACATAACCGGCACCAGGATACACTTGCCAGTCGCCACGGAAGGAATTCATCCATTCGCTTTGCGGGCCGCCATGTACATTGAGAATCAACGGATATTTCTTATTTGGATCGAAATTATGTGGTTTCACAAGGAAAACCTCCACTTTCTGACCACCAACCCCATCTACCCACATCGTATCAGCCGGACGGATATCGACGGTTTCTTCCATCTTTTTATTAAAGAAAGTCAGTTGTGAAACTTCTTTATTGTCTGACACCGGCATGCGATACATGGCAACCGGTTTTCCAACCGTACTGGATGTGTAATACATATAGCCATTGCGGTCAAAATCAAACCCGAAGATCGATTTAGCGCCACTCACCGGCGTGATGGCTTCCGATGCAATGTCGATTTTGTAAACAGGTTCCTGTCCAAGCACTTCTCCGGTGAAATAAATAGATTTGGAATCGGCATCCCATTTCAAGTCATCAATCCAATTATCGAATGCATTGGTGATAATCTTCGATTCACCCGTTTGCCTGTTGTACAACGCAATGCGGAACAAATCCGACTCGTAGCCCGGGATAAGCTGCTTGCGGTAGGCAATGTATTTCCCATCGGGAGAATACACAGGCGAACCATCCCATGCTTTGTTGTCTATCGTAATATCCTTAGCCTGACCACCTGTTACCGGTACTGTAAACAAGTCTGAATTGGTAGTTGCTTCAGGATGCGCTTCATGGTTGGATACATAACAAATTTCTTTGCTGTCGGGCGAGAAATTATACCCGATGCCGCCGCCCAGCATAAAGGTTGGCGAAACATATTTTCCCGGCGTAACATCCGTATAGGTATGTGTATCTGTATTATAAATGATAATATGCGAATATTTTCCGGCAGCATATTCTGTCCAATGTCTGAACAAGAGATGATCGGCCATATATGCCTGAACCGGACCATTCGTTGCCAAAGAATCGGTCATGGCATTGCATTTACTGTTAGCGCCACATTCGGGATATACTTCCGAAGCAAAAGCAATCAGTTTATTATCAGGCGACAGAACAGGATCGCTTACCCCCATGGAGAAGTTGGTGATCTTACGGGTTTGCTTATTGCCAAATGTATAAAGGTAAACCTGAGGCGTTTTTGCAACATTCGATACAAAATATAACCCTTTGCTGTCTTTTGTCCAAAGCGGGTTCTCATTGCCTTTCCCATTGGTAGTAATCTGTTTTTGATTGCGACCGTCCGCATCCATCACGTAAATATCGGTCATGGCTTTCCCTTTTGGCATATCATAGTTTGTCATGGTAAATGCAACATGCTTTCCATCAGGCGACACAACGGGAGCGCCCACATTATGGATTTTATATAAATCAGCAATCGTAAAAGCCCGCTTTTGAGCATACACAGTTCCTGCCGATAAACAAAGAAGTACCAAAAGTACTGAATACATCAATTTCTTCATGTGAATATGTTTGGATTTGTAATAAAAATAATCTCGTTCAAAAGTACAAAATTATTTTTGAATGAAGCAAATGACGATTCTTTTTCAAATAAAATCCCATTTTTTATGCACAGCCAGCTTCTCTGAAACTTTAAAACGAAAGAGTCATACCGCATAATGAAGGGACCTCGCATCCTTTGTTACGACCACTGCCCCGCTCATTATGATCAACTCTATCGCACATCCAACACTTTGCCGCTGCCGGCATGTTTCACTTCCACCGTTTCGCCCGTGAAGCCGACCATGCCAAACTCCACGCCGATACTCAACACCACGCTCACCTCATCGGTCAACAATGCGGCTTGCGTTGCATCCATTTGCACTGTCAGCGTATGATCGGGAACGACGGCTTGCGACGAATGCCATTCACCTATCGTTAAGGCGCTTGTTCCATGCAGATCAGACACAACCGGCACGTAATTATTCACAACGGCATCGTAATACATATCCGATACAGTGCCCAGCGACACAAGAATACGAAAATAGGGCAACCGCTGTATGTTTTGCAAATCCACCGCTGTATTTATTGACTACGAATATGGAATTTACGAAATGGACGGATTGTAGCATGTTCAATAGGAAAGGAAAATGGCAGCAATGATGCAATTTTTTAGGGATGTACGATGGGTTAACAAAATCTGAATTGTTCATCTAAAAAACAGCAACCTATAGCAACAAATATCTTTGCACAAAATAACAATCCAATCATCGTTTACCCATTCAGATTTCAAAAATAAGCACTATTTTTGTAGAAATATTTTTCTGTGTACGGAAACGGAATTGATATTTTATAATTGTTTGCATACAGCTGTTTTGAATTATGGCTGGTGCACATGATTCAGTAATCTTCGCATTTTGCAGATCTAAATCTTGCAAAAGAAAATGTCGGCTGAATTTTGGGAATCAAGAAAGAGCAAGAATTCGAGTAATTATAGCATGGAATCATAGTAATTTTAATCACTAAAGAACTTTATCATGAAATTAGGAAAGTACAGTATCGGTATTGGTGACCGCTTTGCACATCAGGGTATTGCACAGCTTCGCGCTATTAATAAAGCAAATCAGTTTGGATTAGATATTAGTCCTGTTTGGAACAAGTCGAACCGTGAACATATTTATGTTCATTCTCATCCGACTGACGTTCGGAAAGAAGCAGATGCTGCTGTAGCGGCGCTTGATTTCAAGGGAAAATATTTTGTCGATGCCGATCACATTAATATGGGAACTGTAGCTCCTTTTGTTGAAACCGCTGATTTCTTTACGCTTGACGTAGCTTCGTTTATCGGGAAAGAAAGCAAGGTGGAAGATATAAAAGATTTTGTAGCTTCGTGTGAGAAATATATGGGACAATTGATGATACCAGGGATTGATCATCCATTAGCAGTTTCTGAAGCCCTTTTGGAAAAAATTGCCGTTAAATTTTTGGCAGCAACACAGCAGGCATCAGAAATATACCATTTTCTGAAAACTGCAAAAGGTGAAGGAAATTTCATTACGGAAGTTTCAATGGACGAGGTAGAGACACCTCAAACTCCGATTGAATTGCTGTTTATCTTGAAAATGTTAGCTGACAAAGGAGTTCCTGTTCAAACCATTGCACCTAAATTTACAGGTCGCTTCAACAAAGGCGTTGATTACAAAGGCAATACTGAGCAATTTGCCAAAGAGTTTGAAGAAGATGTATTGGTGCTCGATTTTGCGGCAAAGGAGTTTGGTCTTCCTGAAGAAATTAAATTAAGCGTGCATTCGGGCAGCGATAAATTTTCCATTTATCCAATTATGGCGCAAGTTATTAAGAAACACGACAAAGGCCTTCATGTGAAAACAGCCGGAACTACATGGCTCGAAGAGGTGATAGGGTTGTCACTTGCAGGTGGCAAAGGGCTTGAAATGGCAAAAACGATTTACGCAAACGCATTAGAACAGAAAGAACAATTATGTGCTCCTTATGCTGATGTCATCGAGATTGACGTCACGCAGTTACCCTCGGTGGAAGAAGTGAAAGGTTGGAGCAGTGAGAAATTTGCTAACACGTTACGCCACATTCCCGGGCATCCTGACTACAATCCGAATTTTCGTCAGTTGGTTCACGTAGCTTACAAGGTTGCAGCCGACATGGGGAAAAGTTATACTGATCTGTTAGAGAAACATGCGGAAATAATCGGGTCGTGTGTTGAAGAAAACATTTTCGAGCGACATCTCAAACGGTTGTTTAGTTTGTAAGGTTGAGGCAAAAGCGAAGAAGAAGGATCCATAGAAATGGGGTTATCATCAGTTTAAAAATAAGTATATGCAGAATTTATTTGATTTACGCGATAAAGTTGTCGTCATTACCGGTGGCACCGGTGTTCTGGGCAGTAAAATGTCGGAATATTTAGCCGAACAAGGAGCAAAAGTTGCTATCTTGGCACGAAATGTGGCAAACGGCGAAAGTTTAGTGAAAACTATTCACTCAAAAGGAGGCGTTGCCCTGTTTTTACAATCCGATGTGGTCGATCAAAAACAGTTGGAACAGAACGCACAAGTGATCATGGAAAAGTTTGGACGCATCGATATTTTGGTAAACGGCGCCGGTGGCAATATGCCGGGAGCAACCATTGGACCAGACAAAACCATTTTCGACTTGGATGTGGAAGCCTTCCGTAAAGTAGTTGATCTGAATTTAATGGGAACTGTGATCCCCACCATGGTTTTTGCCAAAGAGATGGCGAAACAAAAACAAGGCACCATCATTAACATCTCCTCTGAATCGGCGCTCCGTCCGCTTACGCGCGTCGTTGGATATGGCGCTGCAAAAGCCGCTGTAACAAACTTTACAAAATATCTTGCTATTGAATTGGCAACGAAGTTTGGTGAAGGATTGCGCGTCAATGCCATGGCGCCCGGATTTTTCCTCACCGAACAAAATCGCACGTTACTCACAAATCCCGACGGGAGCTACACGGACAGAGCAAAAACAATTTTGGCACATACTCCATTTGGCCGTTTTGGAGAAGCGGAAGAATTGCTCGGTACCTTGCATTGGTTGGCAAGCGACGCTTCCAAATTTGTCACCGGCACCTTAACTGTCATCGATGGAGGCTTCGATGCGTTTGCTATTTAATATTATAATCAATAAACTATTCAAACTAAATTCTTTGTTATAACCAATAATCATTGCGTGTCATGAGCTTAACATTAAAGAAAAATTGCGCCTATTCGCTTTTAGTTCCTTCCAGTATGGGAATTCGTATCACTCCGGTCAATGGACAGCCGGTTCACAGCAGTCATTTGTTCGAAATGCAAGCAACAAGCGCCGAAACCAATGTTGCCAGCATTTCCTCTTATTTAGGACTGCCGGTGAAAGTACTGACCACTTTCGTCAAGGATAGTCCCATAGCTCAGTTTATCAAAAGCGATTTGAAAAGCCGTCATATTGACTACGAAGGACCGGAAGTTGCGCAGGGTGATCCTTGGGGTTATCGCCACCAATTCAACATTGCCGACAGCGGATTCGGATCGAGAGGGCCTCGTGTACTAAACGATCGTGCCGGAGAAGTGGGGCGAACATTGAACGTAAAAGACTTCGATTTAGAAAGAATATTTGGAAAAGAAGGTGTTCAAATCGTACATTTGTCGGGATTAATTGGTGCCTTATCACCCGAAACCAGTAATTTTTGTCTCGAATTAGCCCGTTTTGCCAAAAAGCATGGAACGCGCATTTCATTCGACTTGAATTACAGGGCTTCATTTTGGAAAGGTCGCGATAAAGAGCTACGCGAAATCTTCACCGAAATTGCTTCGGTTGCCGATATTTTGATAGGGAATGAAGAAGATTTTCAACTTTGCTTAGGCATAGAAGGTCCCGAAGCCGGAGGAAAAGGGATTGATGCTAAGATTGATGGATTCAAAGCAATGATTGGCCGCGTAAAACAAGCGTTCCCGAATGCTTCGGTATTTGCCACCACCTTGCGTCAGGTGATTAGCGCCAACGAACATCTTTGGGGAGCCATCATGCTTGAAGAAGGTGATTGGCAAGTCATTGAACCACGAAAGATTAATGTACTCGACCGCATTGGCGGCGGCGATGGTTTTGTCGGTGGAATGCTTTACGCCATTTTGAAAGAATGGGAGCCGGAAAAATGGGCGCAGTTTGGCTGGGCTTCCGGCGCATTAGCAACCACATTTTTAACTGACTATGCACAACCAGCCGATGAAGAAATGATTTGGAGTATCTGGGGTGGCAATGCGAGGGTGAAAAGATAAATTCATTTACCATTGATTCATTGACGATTTACCATTTAATCATAAATTCAGATGATTTGAAAAAACGACTGGAAAGTATTTGCTTTGAGAATCATAAAACTTTCAGAAAGTTTACCAAATAATGTAACAGGGAGAACGTTAGGAAACCAAATTATTCGTTCAGGAACATCACTGGGTGCAAACTATCGTTCTGCTTGTCTGGGAAAATCCGACAAGAATTTTTTGAATAATTTAAAAATGGTTGAAGAGGATTAGATGAAACATTGTATTGGTTGAATCTAATCATTGAATCAGGATTAATTGGAGAGAATCTACTTGACGATTTAATGAAAGAAAATAAAGAATTATTGAAGATAATTGTTAGTTCAATTGTCACGATGAAGAAAAACTTGACTTCAGCAAAAAATAATTCCTCCGATTAGAAATAGTAAATAGTAAATAAAGCAATGTTGTATTACGAAATAGGTTCAACGGAACTCGAACTCAATGCAGAAGAGCTGAAAAAAGGTCTTTATGAAGCGTTGAATAAGTTGGGCGCAAAGAGAAAGGTGCTTGCCATTCCACCTGACTACACACGGCTTCCAAGCCGGTCGGGTGAACTGACAGAATTTGCATGGCAATATTATGGAGATGCGTTAACGGATGTCTTACCGGCACTTGGAACGCACACGCCTATGACTGCGAATCAGATCAAGCACATGTTTGGTTCACTACCGCCAACATTGATTCGTGATCATGACTGGCGCAACGATGTCATTACATTAGGATTTGTTCCAGCCGAATATGTAAAAGAAGTTTCAGAAGGTGCTGTTGATTTTCCCTGGCCGGTGCAAGTCAACAAACTGCTCGTGGAAGGAAACTTTGATCTCATCCTATCGATTGGCCAAGTTGTTCCACACGAAGTGGTTGGAATGGCCAATTACAACAAGAACATCTTTGTAGGAACAGGCGGCGTGGAAGGCATCAACAAAAGTCACTTTGTAGGAGCGGCTTATGGCATGGAAAAAATGATGGGTCACGCCGACACGCCCGTTCGTCGCCTATTCAACTATGCATCAGAACATTTTGCTGGTCATTTGCCCATTGTCTATGTCCAAACCGTCGTTGGATTAGATAAGCGCGACGGGAAAATAAAAACGCGTGGACTTTTTATCGGCGATGATTTTGAAGTATTCGATAAAGCAGCTAAATTAGCGCTTCAGGTAAATTTTGAAATGCTTGACAAGCCGTTGAAAAAAGTGGTTGTATATCTTGATCCTACTGAGTTCAAAAGCACATGGTTAGGCAATAAATCCATTTACCGAACCCGAATGGCCATTGATGACGGCGGAGAATTGATTGTCATTGCTCCTGCACTGAAAGAGTTTGGGGAAGACAAAGAAATAGATCGACTGATTCGAAAATACGGTTATTTTGGAACGCCTGCTACGCTCAAGGCTTGCAGCGAAAATGAAGAGTTGCGCAATAATCTGAGTGCTGCCGCTCACCTAATTCATGGTTCGTCAGAAGGTCGTTTCAGCATTACTTATTGTCCGGGAAAAGGTTCAGAAAATCTAACACAAGCTGAAATTGAAAGCGTCGGGTTTAAATATGGTGATATCGATAAAATTACTGTCAAATATAATCCGGAAAAGTTACGGGATGGATTCAACACAATGGATGACGGAGAAGAAATATTCTACATTTCAAATCCTGCATTAGGATTATGGGCTTTTAGGGATCGATTTGAATACTAATTAATATACTATTTCTTCATTTACCATTTACTATTTCACTCAAATATAAAATGGTCAAAGGCCTTATGAAAATCATTATTGACGATAAAATTCCCTACATTCGGGGAGCATTTGAAAATGTGGCAGAAGTGATTTACTTGCCCGGGTCGAAAACAACCACCGACACGGTGAAAGATGCAGATGCCTTAGTGACTCGAACCCGTACCATTTGCAACGAAAAGTTGTTAGCAGGATCGCCGGTTAAGTTTATTGCAACAGCTACCATCGGATTTGACCATATAGATACCGAGTACTGCGCTGAAAACGGCATTCAATGGACAAATGCGCCGGGTTGCAACTCCAAATCGGTTGAGCAGTACATTGCCTCCACCCTGATGGTGTTAGCAGAAAGAAAACATCTCTCGTTGACAGATTTAACGATGGGTGTGGTTGGTGTTGGCAATGTAGGAAGTAAAATAGCACGACTATGCACACTGCTTGGCATGAAAGTTTTGCTTAATGACCCTCCACGAGAGCGGGCCGAAGGATCAACAAATTTTGTTAGTATCAAGCAGATTATGGAACAGTCCGACATTATTTCTCTACATGTGCCATTGAACATGAAAGGAGAGGACGCTACTTTTCATTTAGCAGACGAGTTGTTTTTTTCGACTCTGAATAGGAAACCAATCCTCATAAACTCATGCCGAGGTGAAGTAGTTAAAACTAATGCAGTAAAAGACGCTATAAAAGCAGGTCAAATATCAGCTTTTGTGTGTGATTGTTGGGAAAACGAGCCTAACATTGATCTGGAATTATTAGCCATGACTGAATTGGCGACTCCGCACATCGCAGGATATTCCAAAGATGGGAAAGCGTTGGGAACACAAATGAGCGTGCAAGCTATCAGTAAATTCTTTCATCTTGGATTTGATAATTGGCAACCAACAGGCGTAGAATTACCAAAAAATCCTGTTATCGAGATAAACGGTGCGGAACTCAATGAGCATGAAATCATAGCGAAAGCTATTCTTGCCACGTACGACATTCGACAAGACGATACCGTTTTTCGAAATAATACCGTACTGTTTGAACAACTTCGCGGCGATTATCCTACCCGACGAGAATTTCAGGCTTATACTATTAAGAGCAAGAACATTCAAACAAAGACATTGGAGAAACTCAAAGAGATTGGATTTAGGATTGACTATTCGCAAGAAAATAAAGAATAAACCATTTAATTAATCATCAATTATTTATGAAAAAAAAGGCAGATATTGGACTAATCGGATTAGCCGTTATGGGCGAAAACCTTGTGTTGAACATGGAAAGCAAAGGATATACGGTAGCTGTTTTCAATCGTACCGTTGAACGTGTCGACCATTTTATGGCAAATCGCGGCGCCGGAAAAAATTTCATCGGAACACATTCCATCGAAGAGCTTTGTGCTTCGCTCGAAAGACCACGAAAGGTGATGATGCTCGTGAAAGCCGGAAAACCTGTTGACGATTTCATTGAGCTACTGATTCCACATTTGGAGCCGGGTGATATCATTATCGATGGTGGAAATTCACACTTCCCTGACACGATTCGTCGTACCAAATATGTCGAAAGCAAAGGATTGCTATATATTGGCACAGGCGTTTCCGGTGGTGAAGAAGGCGCTTTATTAGGTCCCTCATTAATGCCGGGTGGATCACCTGCTGCCTGGCCAGCTGTAAAAGAAATCTTTCAAGCCGTTGCTGCCAAAGTAGAAGACGGAACGCCTTGTTGCGATTGGGTTGGTGAAGGCGGCGCAGGTCATTTTGTAAAAATGGTGCATAATGGCATTGAATACGGTGACATGCAGATTATCAACGAAGCATATCAAGTAATGAAAGACATGCTTGGAATGAACGATGATGAGATGCATGAAGTATTTAAAACATGGAATGAAGGGGATTTGGATTCATACCTGATTGAAATAACACGTGATATTTTAGCTTATAAAGACGAAAAAGGTGAACCCTTGGTTGAAAAAATTCTCGACACTGCCGGACAGAAAGGTACCGGGAAATGGACAGCCGTAAGTGCGCTTGATTTAGGTATTCCACTGACTTTGATTGGTGAGTCGGTATTTTCACGTTGTTTATCAGCACAAAAAGATCTTCGCGTCGAAGCATCCAAGCTTCTTGACGGGCCAAAAATAAACTTCACAGGCGACAGAAAACAAATGATTGACGACTTGAAAGATGCCCTTTTCGGAGCAAAAATCATTTCGTATGCACAAGGCTATAACCTGATGATGGAAGCAGCAAAAGAGTACGGATGGAATCTAAATTACGGCGGCATCGCTCTGATGTGGCGTGGTGGATGTATTATCCGCTCTATCTTCCTGGGCGACATAAAAAAGGCATTCGACAACAATCCAAATCTTGAACACTTGCTCTTCGATCCGCATTTCAAGAATATCGTTGAAACAGCGCAAGCCGGATGGAGACGCGTGTGCGCTTCGGCGTTGACCAACGGGATTCCTGTTCCTGCTTTGACGGCAGCGCTTTGTTATTTCGATGGATTACGCACCGAACGGTTGCCGGCAAACCTCTTACAAGCTCAACGTGACTATTTTGGCGCTCACACTTACGAACGCATCGACCAACCACGTGGCCAATTTTTCCATACCAATTGGACAGGCAAAGGGGGCGACACTGCCTCCACAACGTATGTGGTTTAAGCCTTAGCGCTATTTAATGAAGAGAAAAGGCTGTCCCAGAATAAATTGGGACAGCCTTTTGAATACAACCAAAAACCAACAGTTCGTCAATGCCTATATATCTTTTCGTCTGTCCGTATGCTTTTTAGCAACCTCTCGAACTGCTCTTTTCTGTATTTTGAGAGTAGATATACCTTCCCATCATAATTCACTTTTTTATTAGCGTTTCCTGTATTGCGTTGCACTTGGGTTTTGAAAAAATCTCCATATAATAGGTAATTTGATTCTACTATTGTTTTTTCGAATGAATACGAGTTAGAAGTCCAATAATTACCCACCCCACTCTTAGATCG
>DAIDKM010000061.1 GCA_027450045.1 Paludibacter sp.
CAGATAAACTTCAGTATTCTTGATCTGACTGAAATTGCCAACTTTAGTTGTATCGTTCCCTTGTACGACAATCTTTGAATACATCGGTTGAGTTACCGGACAAACCAGGAATGACTTACCAAACATATATTCATCGTTGATATTCAGTGCGTTTTTGTCTTTCGCAAAATCCATGACCAATGCACGCATCATACTCCCCTGATGTGCTGTGACATTCCATGAAGTGGAATAAATATAGGGCAACAGACTATAACGCAGGTTTATGTATTTATCTATGGCATCATAAATCACATCTCCTTTTTTACCAAACTGATATATCTCCCGTGGGGCATCGGTACCATGCGAACGCATCATGGGACAAAATGCACCGAACTGAAGCCACCGCGTATATAATTCACGGTAATTGGCATCTTGCAATTTCTGGGGAAACTTTGTAAGGAAGAATCCTCCGATATCACTGTTCCAGTAGGGAATACCACAAAGTGAGAAATTTAAACCTGCTGAAATTTGATTCCGTAATGCATGCCATGATGCTGTTACATCTCCAGACCATGTATCGGCTCCATATCGTTGCTGGCCTGCAAACATTGAACGGGTTAGAATGAATACCCGCTTTCCTGATGTAGCTGAACGTTGTCCCTGGAAGACACCGCCTACATGCATTAAGGGAAAAGCATTGCGTACTTTGCGAAATGATCCGAGGTATGTCTGATCGTCAAAGTCGGAGGGTTTAACCTCTAAATGATCGGGCTCTGATGAATCTAACCACCATCCGTCAATCCCTAATGAGAAGAGGTCTTTATTCAGAAAGTTCCAAAATATCTTACGTGCTTCCGGATTATATGCATCATAGACTCTAACTCCTGATGGGTGTTGAAGGTCTGGTGGCCAGGTGTCTTTCGCTGATAGCGGCCAGGTTTTAAAATCCAGCAGCATCCCTTTTTGATTTAGAACTGTATATTGTTTTGTTTTAGGACCGAACGATGCCCATACGGAAATAATAACATGAGCATGCATGGCATGGATATCATTGACCATTTTTTGGGGATGGGGAAAGTTGGGATTAAGAAATTCCATTGCATTCCAATGTGAATTGTCTCCCCAGTATTGCCAGTCTTGAATGATCCCATCCAATGGAACGCCAAGCTCTCGGTATTTTTTTACGACACCTATTATTTCATCCTGACTTTTATAACGTTCCCTGCTTTGCCAATATCCGTAAGTCCATAATGGTAACATGGGTACTTGACCAGTTAAGTCGCGCATTTGTGCCACCACGCCGTGGGCATTTCCTCCGTACATAAAATAATAATCAATACAATTGCCGACATCTGATTTGAATGTTGTACTGTCCGGGGTATCGACAAACAGTGTTGGTGAATAATTATCCCAGTACAATCCATAGCCTTTTTCCGATAAAAAATAGGGAATATAGTCATCGGTATTGCCCTGAATCATGTGTAATATATCATTACGTTGATTCATTTTGCCTTGTTGTTGTTGCCCCAATCCGTAAATAGCTTCCCCTTTAGCTAAGACAAATGATTGCCCTACACTGTAGGTTTTTACACCGGCGTCGTCGAACCTTGCAAGTGAAACGCCTGCCTCTTTTTCTCTTAATAATGATTTTCCTGTTGAGTTAAAAAAAGAGATACTCCCACTCTTCAGGTTTAGCGCTACTTGTATTTCTTTACTTCTTACAACCAGCTCATCTCCTGATTGATGTATATGAAATGCAGTCTCTTTTGGAGATTCGATGACTGAAAGGCTTTTTTTTGTAAAAGGGCTTCCTGCAGGCCATTTTAATATTCTTACTGTTGATGGAGTATAATATTGTATCTCGACTTCAATAGTATTTATTTCTGTTTTGATCCCATTTTTTATCCTTTGATAGGTTGATCCGTTACTGGCAATTCCTATCGAAAAAAACAGAACAAGCAACATAAAAATGCGTAGTATCTTCATATTTAGTTATTTATTTTATTAGCGAAAATATATTCCTTCTATTACTTGGCATTGAATTTCCACCATCTAAAGTTGAATAAATTGCCTTTGCCACCTCTGAAAACAAAGTATAGATCGTGTATGCCCTTTGCGTTTCTCACCTTACAAGAGTGAACTCTCCAATCCTGCCAGCCACCACTGTTTTTAACAGAACAAACTCCTAATAACATACCGGTAATACTATCCTCATGAATTTCAATTTTTCCACCTCTGAAAGCCGTCGCAACACTGGCTTCAAACCATTTTGCTCTTTTTGTCTCAAAATTCACGCCTTTAACTTTTATATAGTCACCGTTGTCAATATCAGTCACATACATATTGCCTCTGCTTTCCTTTTTTGTTTTAATGCCGGATTCCCATGCAATTGTTGCAGCTTCCGTACGCATAAAAGGATTTAGAGTACCAAGTTGTTGCACTCCTTTTTCAGACCACCAGGGTAACTCAGGAATAGTGCCATCAGGCTTATATTTGAATTCTTCTACACATACAGAACGTCGTTCACGATGTTTGTCAGTTAACTGATAATTCAGATAATAATTGAACCCAAACACATAGGAATGTCCCTTATAATCAATAACACCCGGATGATTGCCGGAAGATTTCGGAGTTGGTTTCATAATATAACCTTTGTACTCCCATGGCCCAACAGGACTGTTACTCATAGCGTAGCCAATGCCTTCAGGGCAGCATGTAGAAGCATATGCCAAATAGTAATGCCCATCTCTCCCGTAAAACCATGGCCCCTCTTGATAATTCTTTGGAATGGAAGCCACCTGGACAACCTTGCCTGAATAGGAAATCATATCCTTGTTTAGTTTCACATAATATAAATCAGGATTCCCCCAATATAAATAGGCCTGTCCGCCATGATCAATAAAAACCGTTGGATCAATATCATTCCATAAATGGTTTGTCTCAATCAACCTCCTACCTAAGGGATCTCTAAATGGGCCGTAAGGGCTATCTGCAACCAATACTCCGATTCCATTCCCATGCATCGGACAATAAAGATAAAATTTCCCGTTTCGCTCAATACATTGCGGGGCCCAAGCTCCATTATCATGATTTACCCAATTGAAATCCCTCAATGATGCGACAGCTCCATGGTCGGTCCAATTTACCATATCTGTAGAAGTATAAAGCAGCCAATTCATCATTTTAAAACCAGTTGCATCATCTTCGTCATGACTGGTGTAAAGAAAGACAGTGTCGTGATATACCATCGGTGCAGGATCTGCTGTGAATCTCGTTTGAATAATCGGATTATCAGCATAACAGTTGGTCGCTAACGCCGTTAAGGCAACAATGATGACATTTAAAGCAAGTCTCATAGTCGATTTTGTTGTTAATGTTTCCGGATTCATATTATTTTGATTTACTTGAATTTCCACCATTTAAAGTTGAATAAACTACCTTGACCGCCTTTGAAAATAAAGTACAGATCATGTATCCCTTTCCCATTTTTAATTTTACAAGATTGAATAGCCCAATTTTGCCAGCCATTGCTATTTTTAACAGGGCAAACTCCCAATAAAGTGCCGGAAAGACTATCTAAATGAATTTCTATGTTTCCACCATCGGAAGCAGATGCGACGCTGGCTTCAAACGATTGTATTCCTTTATCAAAATCAACGCTGCGGACTTTGATATAATCTCCATTATGAATATTCGTAACATATACGCCAGTATTCTTGTTCGATGAAGTTTTAACTCCTACTTCCCATGCAATCGTCGAAGCAGTCTGGCGGATATACGGATCTAAATGGGCTACACTGTTGACGACTCCTGCTTTAGTAGGAGTAATTCGAGAGATTGTTCCATCAGGATTATAGTTAAAAGGTTCAACACAAATTGATCGGTCAAAGCCTCCTCCTCCAGGAAGAGCCCCGTCATGATAAAAGAAATAAGATTGACCTTTAAAATCGATGATACCAGAATGGTTGGTGAAGGCTCCACCTTCCTTAATTACAGACATAATAGTGTCCTTATAAATCCAGGGGCCTGTCGGACCAGTACTGGTCGAATAGGCGATATGTTCGGGTACACCACCAGCTGAATATACCATATAGTATAGGCCGTTACGTTTGTAAAACCATGGACCTTCTTCATATGTTGTATATCTTTTACCTGTACTATTAATAGCCTTTCTAATTTCGGAGACAAACCAATCTTTTTTATCCGCAGGAACCGGATGAATACCAAAACTTGCATTATAAGACATCATGTCTTGATTAAGTTTTACATACCAAAGATCAGAATTTCCCCACGTAAGATAGGCCTGTTTTGTATTATCAGTAACAACAGTAGGATTGATATTGCCTTCGCCACAGTGTTGTGTGATCAACGGCTTGCCCAACAAATCAGTGAATGGACCTATGGCGTTGTTCCCAACCGCAACTCCAATAACCTTATTATTGGTATTTTTATCTATCGCGCTGACATACCAGTAATATTTGTTATCAGCTTCATTTCTGATAGTTTGCGATGCCAGTCCATTAATTGATTTTGCCCATGCAAAAGTCTTTTTAGCATTGATAATACGGAGTTTAAAACTTTTATCGGTCAACGGGACTTTTACAATGCCAACCTTCCGGTCATATGAAATCATATCTTTATTCAATTTAACATAACAAAGATTTGGATTACCCCAGTATAGGTAGGCTTGACCATCGCTGTCAATGAATACGGTTGGATCTATATCTCCAAAACCACTAAAAATCAGAGGTTTTCCAAGAGGGTCAACAAATGGACCATAAGGACTATCGGAAACCAGCACACCAATTCCGTGCATATGTATTGGACAATACATAAAAAACTTTCCATTACGCTCAATGCACTGAGGAGCCCAAGCTCCATTTGTCGGCGCCCAGTTAAAACTTTTAAGCGATGCTACTCTGCCATGATCTGTCCAGTTAACCATATCAGTTGACGTATATAGGCGCCAATCTTTCATTGTAAACCAAGTAGAACTATCTTCATCGTGATCTGCATATAAATATACCGTATCATGATAGACCATCGGAGCTGGGTCTGCTGTGAATCTTGTTTGAATAATCGGATTATCAGCATACGACTTACTCGCTACAGTTACTAAAGCAATCACCATCACACTCAAGATAAATTTAAAAGCCGCAGATTTTGTTATTGATTTATTTAGGATCATATCATTCTATTTTATTTCAAATCTATCAATTATAAAGGAATACTCTAATAATTGCAAGCATTTCCCGTACAATACTTACTCTTCTTTTAAAAATTCACAAACACCATTATGTAACAACAAGGCCAAGCAAAAACATTTCTTCTTTCTTTGGATATTATTCCTACATCTGCTATTTTCAACACGCAGAAAGCCGTTAAAGCTCCCACTCACAACCCAAAATCTCCTTGTTTCTTATATAGAAGAGGCACAATCTTGGCAATTGGTTCTCTCTGTCATCATGAATTTCCTAAAGGCTAATCATATTTGGAAATAAATAAGGAACCATTATTTCTTTTTTATTTGTTTTGAAAGATATACCATCAGAACATCATGAGAAGGAACCGAGCCTTTTAATGTTTTTTCGGTAGATCCAAGCGTTTTGTTGGTCCATAAATCCATAATAACATACCGTTGTGCATTGGCATTTAGTTCCCGGTTGGATAGTGTGTCTTTCACTACATTTGTTTTCCAGTCAAAATCAATAGCTTTAGGTTCAGCCGACCGGTTCAGGAAACAGACTGCCCAGTCTCCGCTTTCCAACGGTTTCATCCATGTTTCCACACTGTCTTTGACGGCATATCGTAATGCCTGTATACCTAAAGAATCCTGATCGACAGCAATGACACTCCGGTTGGTTAAGACCTCACGGGTTTCTTCGCTCATGTGGCGCAGGTCATTTCCTGCGATGAGAGGTGCCGCAAGCATAGCCCACATTGAAAAATGCGCCCGGTCTTCATTAACCGGCATACCATTACCCACTTCGAGCATATCCGGATCATTCCAATGCCCCGGCCCGGCATATTGACGCAAGTTAACTTCTTTGTCGATGATCTGGGTAAATCCCAGCGGAGCCCATCCATGTGGATTGGGTTTAATATACCAGCCACGTCCAATATCGGTAGTAGTGCGCCATAATTCGGCAATGGGAGCGCCCCATAACCAGGGTTGGTTGGTTCCCCATTCGCACATGCTGAATACAATCGGACGGTGCGTGGCGGCCAATGCTTTGCTCATCGTGGTGTAAGCTTCCGTGGCATTGATTCCTTCCGTGTTGCACCAGTCGTATTTTAAATAATCTACTCCCCATGAAGCATACGTAAGTGCATCCTGGTATTCATGCCCTCGCGTCCCCGGATATCCGGCACAGGTTTTTGTACCGGCACAGTTGTAAATGCCAAACTTTAATCCTTTGGAATGAATATAATCGCCGATAGCTTTCATCCCATCCGGAAACTTTTTGGGATCAGCCTGTAGGTTCTGGAGTGAATCACGTGTTGGCGCCAGCCAGCAGTCATCCAGAATCAGGTACTTGTATCCGGCATCGCGTATGCCGGAAGAGACCATGGCATCAGCCATTTCCTTGATCATCTTTTCGTTGATGTTACAAGCAAATGTATTCCAACTATTCCAACCCATGGGTGGGGTCAGGGCGAGCCCGGAATATTTCTGTGCCAAAGCTGCTGATGCAACTGCTACAAAAAACAAAAATGTGAATGTGATCTTCTTCATATGATAAGTGATTTTTATAAATCTCTGTTGTACGCTTGTTTTATAAATTACCGATCAAGGGCAATCATCAAAACTCAGATACAATAGCAGATATGTATTTTCTAATGACAGTTTTAATATTTCATTATCGTAATAATTATTTAGCCCATACTTTCCCCTCAGGGCTTAGTCTCCATTTGAAATAAGTGTCAAGTACTTTCAACGATTTGGCACTGGGCACTGGCCCCATATGTGGCGTCTGATTGAAGTACATCACTTCAGGATGTTTATTGCTAAAAGCTTTCCAATGAGGAACTCCTTTACCATTTGGGTTACCATACTTGGCAAAGTTCGTCCAATAAGTAGCCATATCTTGCGAGATATTCAAATCCGACTTTGCGACATGAGGATCCGCAGCATTAAGATGTTCAAATACATAAGCCACCTCTTGTCCATGTGGCGAACCGTATCCATAAAAAGGCGAGTCCTTGGGAAAATTGGGATGCTGATCAAAATAGTAACAATACACTTTTGATTTCCCTATCTTAGACTCAAGCTTGGCCCAACTCCAGGTATGCCAGCCAAATGCAGCATCACGCGTCAAATCACGGGCAGTCTTGGCAACTTTACCGGAGCCCGCCGGATAAGCTTTCAATAGTTTTTCCGCAAAGGGGCCATAGCGCTGTTTTACGCTTGCAACATACTCATCAATAGTGCGTGGAGGTGAAAAACTAGCTCCTTCGTCAGAGTTATAGCCTACCAAAATCGGTGTATCATTAAACTTACCTTCTTCATAGAGTTTATATTGGTCGTCAGGAATCATCCATCCGTCGATGATCGGCCATGCTAAGCCACGAACTGCCGGAAGTTTGTCTGCCGGCATCTTTCTAAGTTCTGCAATAGACGAAACTCCTGCTCTCTTACAATATGCTTCTCCGTCCTTTTCGGCATCCGGGAGTAGTTTTAAATTTTCACCCGGATAGGTAGTAAGCCGTGGAGGGCCGAAATTGCCGCCGCTTTCCGAAATGGCGCCTTCAAACAATCCCTTAGCTAAAGGTGAGGCACATAACATGCTAACTGAAATTCCTCCGGCTGATTCACCGAAAATAGTAACCTTGTTCGGATCTCCTCCGAACGCTGTAATATTCTTCTTTACCCATTTCAGGCCAGCAATCATGTCCAGAAGGCCGTAATTTCCAGAAACATGAAGTAAACTTTCAGCGCTCAATTCGGGATGTGCAAAAAAACCAAGCAGACCGACGCGATAGGCAATACTAACCAACACCACCCCTTTCTTCGCCAGATTGGCACCGTTATAATTTGGATCGGAAGTAGATCCGAAATTGAATGCTCCTCCATAAATCCAGACAAGGACAGGGATTCTGGCTTTTGGGGATTTGGCAGGCGTCCAAACATTCAAATAGAGGCAGTCCTCACTCATTCCTGGCCCTACTACAGACGATCCTTGAACAGGAGAAGGAGCGAACGTGGTGGCTTGTCGAATGCCTGCCCATTTTGCTGCAGGCTGAGGAGGCCGCCATCGCAGATTGCCTACAGGCGGTGCGGCAAATGGGACTCCCAAATAAACCGTCAAGCCATTTTCAAATTTACCTTGCAATAATCCGTCCTCCACATTCACCGGAGCAGGTTGTTGGGCATTGCCAGGTATAACAACAAGCAACATAAATGTTGCGACCAAAAAAATAATACGTTTCATAGTAATGGCATTGTAAATAAGGATATGATCAATCATTTTATAAAAGACAAGAAGCTCCTTCGTGCTTCCTGTACATTTTATTTCACAGCAACCTATTTATTGGAAGTATGGTTCTCTTGTAATGCAGGTTGCAAAATCTTATACCCCAACAGCGAAAGCATCTTCAAAGCATATCGTCTCCCAAATATCCGATACCCTTCTGCTGTAAAATGAAGGTGGTCGGATATACCAGGGCAACCTTCGGATGAGATGACATAGGAATTAGGAATCGTTTCCGGCAGTTTATCTATAATTGCATTCATACTGGCACAGGCGCCACCCTCTCCTTTGCTTACAACCTCTCCGGCTAACAGGGGAACAGAATCAGGATTGAGATTCAGATCTTTTATAAGATTATCATATACTCCCTTGATTTTTAAGGGCCATTCCTGATCTCCGGTATTTGACTCTCCCTGATGCAACAAAATTCCTTTAATCACTCCGTCTTTCTGGGCTATTCTGGCCATTTCAACAAGACGCGCATAGGGATTTCCATCATATTCTTTGATCATATTGAGCATCCAATCAGGAGCTGTTTTAACATAAGATTCGTAATTGTTTTTATCAAAAAGCTCGATTTTACATCCACCAACAGCAACATCGATCACTCCCACTTTAATATTCTTGGGAAGATTGGCAACCATCGTTCTACCAAAATAATCTGCAGGAGTCAGGCCTGTATGGCATCTGCACAATGGAGGAACAGCCGGATACCAATGCCCCATTTCTCTCCCCAGGTTTGGACAATTAATAGCTTCCATAACCTGGAAGCGACTATTTACAGTAGTGTCTTGCGGTTCAAACCGTGCATGACCTTCCATGTTTGATTGTCCAAAACACAAAAAAATGTAAAAATTCGGATCTTGCGAAAAAGCGTTCATACAGAACAATAAAAAGCCTACGAATGCGATTAATTTGATTTTCATATCATTCCAATTTAAAAGGTTGTTTTATTTTTATTTAACTCTTCTTGTTATTATTTCTTCGGATCAGACGGATGTAATAAACAGCATTACTGCTACTTTGGGGAAGGGCTTGAAATTTCACCCTAATATGATTTTTACCTTTGATCATCACATTTGGAATAGGATATTCTACTTCCTCAAACTTCCCTTGATGCCACTTCTTGACGCCATTCGCCGATATGAATTTCTGGCCGTCAATGTAAATAGTAAGCGGATCCCCCAATTCGTTTCCTCCATAAGTTATCATCAATGACAAATTACGATCACCATTTGTTGATAAAAGATAGCTGAAGTAACCTCCGTCTTTTGCAGCACGCCAAAATCTGTTCTGGAATGTTCCCGACGATGAATTTGAAAATTTCATTGCATGGTCGACTTCAGGTTGTTGCTGACCCGGTTGTACAAAATCAACAGTACGTTTTGCTAAAGCTAACATTTTAGCCTCTGCAGACGAAATGGAGTCAACCACATGATGATACTGCGCTTTAGACAAGACCATCCAATACATCATATACCTGGCATCATGAATCTTATAAAAAGGCTCAAGTTCCATATTCTTTACCGGATTCATAATTTTAAGGCCACGAAAAGTAAAGAAACAGGGCTCATTTTTTACTGGGATCAATTTATCGGCAATCTCAGAACGATGGTCGGTAACAATTATAGGAGCTTTATTCAAAGGCAACATTTTTCCACTCGGAATATGCCCCCAGCGACTATCGCCAGCAATTAATCCCGCTAAATCTTCTGTTCCTGTTTTTGCCCCAAGCAAAATAGGGCCATGCATAAAGGCAAAATAATCAGGCACATTTGGCAATTGTTCTATCGTATTATGCATGGGAAGAGTAATAATCACACAATCTCCTGCAGACCAATTACGATCAATTGCAATATACGAAGATGGTTTTTCAACATAGGGAATATTTCGGTCATTAACTGTTATTTTCAATGAATTAAGTGCTACCCACGACGGATAACGCACCATCAGAGTAAAATGAGCTACCCCCTTTATAACCGTTAACTTCGTCCTTCCTTCATCGGGAAAAGAAGTTTCCTGCTTGATTTCAATTCCTTTTTTCTCCCAGTTTAGCTCTGATGCTATAAAAAGGTTCAAGTATAAAGAATCATTCTGATGAGTATAAATAAACTCATTGTATTTACTATGATTTTCCATTCCGGTACCCACACAACACCACATGGCTTCGTTGGGGGCAGAATAAACCCGATAACTACGGGGGCGTATAGGTGTAAAATACACATATCCGCCATTATCAGGATTTTGTGCAGACAGAATATTGTTATACAGCGCGCGCTCATAATAATCGGCATATTTTGCCAAAGGATGATCCCTAAATAAATCCTCCGTTATTTTCAGCATATTATATGTATTGCAAGTCTCGGGACCTTCAACACGGTGGATATAGCCAATGCATTTTTGAGCAGAAGGAAAAAATTCCTGTAACCCACTTCCTCCCAGAGCCAACGTACGGTGATTAATGACTGTCGACCAATAGAAAGCGGCTGCTTTTACGTAAGTTGAATCACCGCTGACCTCAGCAACCCTCTCGAAGCCAACACTCTTAGCACTCTGAGTATTCGCATGCAGGTTGTCAAGAATATCATGCCCTTCAGCTAATGGGGTCAACAGAAATTGCTGGGAGAACCTCTTGGCTGCATATAAATATTTTTTATTGCCTGTCATTTGATAAGCATCGGCCAAAACCTCATTCATTCCTCCATATTCGTCACGCAACATATCTTCCATCTGGGCATCAGATAAGCCCGCAGTGAGATTGACAGCCCAATCGCAGAATTTCAAAAACATAGTTTTTGCTTCTTCATTACCAGCATATAGCCATGCATCCCGTAAGCCCGCAAACATCTTATGCACATTGTACCAGGGTACCCATCCCTTCCATATCGCTTCTACATGACCTGCTTTAATTTGCGGCCAAATTTTGTTGCCATCCGGAACCCCTCCTACATACCCAACTCCCCAATCGGGATATTTTACGGCATTTGAATCCTGGCAGATCTTGAGTTCTGAAATTATATACTCCAGACGCTTTTTGCATTCAACATTACCAGTTGCCGCATAATTCATTGATATCGCTGACAAATAATGCCCGCCAATATGCCCGTCAAGACCAATCCAGTTCAGATAACTTGGAGCTTTGGGCTTTAATCCGGCCGCTTTTCGGTAAGGAGCCAACAATCGATCGACATTATATTTCAATAGCGTCTGAATATTGAGATCACGGGCATGTTTAAACGGGCCGTCTAATAATATGACATCTTTCAGTGGAAATTCATTAGGATACAATTTATTTTGCGAGAACAAGTCTGATACTCCAACAAAGAACATCAGAATAATAGTCAGCAGCAATAGTTTTATTTTCATGTGTTTATTTTTATTTTTTACACTAAGAATATATGGAGATAGCCAAAACAATCATCTATTTGAGCATGCGTTATTTTATGACTCGTTTCATATGATCCCTTTAAAAAACTCAAGTATAAAATCACAGTCGATTATATAGCATTATCAATCCCTAAAGATTACCATAGAACCTGAATTATGGAGGCTACCACTATACATAACTAATCCTTATTGATAACAAAAACCTTTTTTCTCCCAACGATATATATGCCATCAGGAAGACCTATTGTTGCCTGGGATCTTTTAACCTGCGACCGAATCCTGATTCCCATGATGGTATACACATCCACAATATCATTGCCGTTAGGTTTATCATCCGGAACGGCATTGATTGGTGTCGCTGAATTTGAGTTAGACAGGAATACGGTGTCAATTACAATCGGACTACTTCCATACGACCAGAATCCGGCTATATAGATGTGACTGGGATCCAGCGCTGCACCTGAGTTTGTCTTATGCGCGTTGGCCAGATCAACCACAACCTGCCGGCTATTCCCAAAATCATATTCCGCAGCATCTGACCAGTAATTATTTTCATCGAACAAGCGGAATGATACACCACTATTATTGTCAGCGCCCAGTTTTGCAATCAGATATTTATAACCTGACAAATTCGCTCCGGTGCTATAGGTCCAACCTCCAAAACCATATTGTCCGGTCACTAGTGTATGTGTACTTGCATTAAAAGTCCCTTGTCCGAAGATAGAAGGATTAAATAACTCATCCTTTAGAGGAAAAGTGGATGAAGTGACATATAAATCAGCATATTTTCGTTCTCCCAATACCCCTTGATAACTTATCACTATTGTATCAACACCATCAGCTTCAGAAATGATTTGTCCATTAATAATCTTGGCAATATCAGGATGAGGATTGGTATAGGTCGCCCCAGTGCTTACATCCTCCTTATGTCCGTCTGCATAAACAGCATCAATCGTTAAGCTTGATGCACTCCCGGTTAACAATTCCAACGCATTACCTCCCTCAACCTCCAACGAGTCCACAGTAAGTGCATCCGTACTATACCCCGTAAAAGAATTATCATAGAATGTATCTTCGGAGAAATCTTTTTCAGTAGAAAACCAGTCTACATCAACATATCCTCCGGTTTGAACCGTGGCAAAATTGAAAATACAAAACTTATTACCGGTAAATATGGATAGATTATATTGCATATTCAGATCGGTTCCGAATTGGATATAGGTTTTATTATCGAGGCTATAGTAGAAGCTGGCCTGACTGGTATTATAGTTTGCTATTGCCCGTAGATAGATTACAGAATCTGCAATGACAGAACCAAGTGTCTGTACATGGTTGTTTTCCTCAATCAGCGTTTTCTCGCCGTTAATCACTTTGATTCCTATATACGCATATGGAGATTGGAATACAGCTAAACCTGCCACATCTCCTTCCATCATTTTAGCGATATGCATTTTAATTGTTCCGTATGAATGCGATAAATCGGAAGGATATCCGAAAATCCGTTGTGTAAGGGTATTTCTTGCCTGCATAAAACTGTCAACAACACTAACGGTTCTCAATCGAAGATATCCTGGTCGCTCGGTCAGAGACCATTTCGAGTTGTCAGGATTATGATTCCATCCCCATTGCATACCCAACTGGTAATTTCTGAAATTATCATTTGTCGAAAGATTGGTAATCGGATATTCCTTACCCACATTGGGTTTCGTATAAGTAATTACAGCATTCCCGTTGACACCAACGATCGGCCAATTATCGACCCAGGTTACAGGTTGTAAAGTTGGGAAGCGTCCATACGCGCCTTTATCGGCAAACAGGATCGTCCACCACTCTCCAGTCTGCGTCTGAATCAAAGCGCCCTGATGAATACGATCACTATTAAAAACCACTTTTTCGTCGTAAGGCCCGAAAATAGAAGTTGACCGGTAAATCACTTGAGTAGCATAATAACCTCCGGTTGTAGAATAAATATAATAATAACCGTTAATTTTATACAGATGGCTCCCCTCTGTTCCTGAATTGTCTATTCCAGATTCGATGGTACCATAGGTTATAGCCTGATCTTTAATAACATTAAATGTGGTATCAAGTTGAGCTATATGCAATTTATCGATGCCATATACAACATACGTTTTGTTATCGTCGTCAAAAAAGAGTCCAGGATCATAAAAAGAACCCGTCAGTTTCTTTTTTATCCATGGTCCAGCCGGATTGGTTGCCGTTAACAGGTAACTTCCTTCATCGAGAGTT
>DAIDKM010000062.1 GCA_027450045.1 Paludibacter sp.
CCGCCGTATACCGAACGGTACGTACGGTGGTGTGAGAGGACAGAGAGCGAACTAATCGCTCTCTTCCTACTCGATTGTTACATTAGAAAGAGGAGCAAGTGCATTCGATATTTTGTTGCTTTTTCCCTGAGGTCGGCTTATGCGATCCCTTTAAGCACGGAGGGAGTAAAGTCTATGCAGGCAGGGGTGATGGCAGCCACTCTGAAATAGTTTTTTCCCGATCACCGCCAGTTCTGTAATTTGGGGAAAGACTTGCGTACCGGGGGTTGCTCTTATTTACTCTTTCCCCGTTTCGGGTAACTTTTCTTTTGCCATCTGTCGAATACAGGAGTCAGTTCCGGCATTGGCGGACTAACCAGTTCGTTCCTTTTCACACACCTTCTCGTGCCCTGTGTTTACCTGATTGTTGAAGAGATCAAACAACGTTTTTTACACCAAAAGTAGAATAATACAGTGTAAAAGTGCATGTTTCCTGTATAATGAATTTCTTATCTCAAAAAAAACGTCCTCCTGTCAGAAACGGGAGGACGCTTTTGGATTCTTGCTAATTCTTTCTTAATCCTGTTCTTTTGGTGTCATTACATGCAACAGGAAATTTGGATAGAGCACGTTGTGAACTCTTTCCACGATCAGTCGGCGTGGCAGTGTAAACGTTGCTTTTGTACGAATGTCATCGGAGGAAGCGCCGATGCGCACTTGATAACTGCCTTTGTCGGCTACCCAGGCGCTGATGCCGCTCCAGAACGAAGCTAAATCGCTTGCCTGCAAGGTGAAAGTCAATACCTGGCTCTCGTTGGGTTTCAATAGGTTGGTTTTGGCAAACGCTTTTAATTCCTGCATTGGTTTGTCGATCTGTTTTTTCGGAGCATCGAGATAAAGTTCTGCAACTTCTTTGCCGGCCACTTTACCCACATTGGTCACTTTCACCGTGACGGTTATCTCTTTATTGAATACGGTATCGCTCAACGTTACGTCCGAAAAACGGAATTGGGTGTAAGAAAGGCCATAACCGAACGGATAGGCTGTCGGCACATGGAAGGTTTCGTAGTAACGATAACCCACGTAAATACCGTCGGTGTAAAACGCGTTGACAGGATTGTTTTTGGGTTCACCCGGGAAAGTAGTTGCTGAGGGAACATCGGCGTATTTCATCGGGAAACTTTCAGCCAATTTTCCTGAAGGATCGACGGTTCCCTTCAAAAGATCGACTAAGGCGTTAGCGCCTTGTTGCCCGGGTTGCCATGCCAGCATGATAGCATCCGGCTCGGCACGCCAACTGGCTGTTTCGATAGGACTGCCAATGTTGAGCACAACGACCACTTTTTTCTTGGCAGCATGATAAGCCTGACAAACATTATGAATCAATGCTTGTTCGGTGGGTGTCAACGTGAAACTTTCCACCGTGCGATCGGCGCCTTCGCCGGCCTGACGCCCGATGGTGATGACGGCTACATCCGAATTCTTCACCTGTGCATCAATGAATGCTTGTGATAATGACACTTCCGGTTCATACGCAATCACCTGTTTCCGATCTTGTTCTTTGGTTTTGTTCAATACAGAATCGATGAACTGCGTGTAACAATCAGCAACCGATTGCACCAACTTATAACCGGCATCGGTCATGGCATCATTAATCGATGCAGCATGATCGTAGTTCACTTCCCCGCTACCCGTTCCACCTATCATGAAACGATAGGATGTTTTGCCAAACAACGCGATGCGTTTTACTTTCCTGGTAAAAGGGAGAGCGGCATTGTCGTTTTTCAGCAACACCATGCCTTCGGTAGCTGCTTCGCGGGCAACGGCTGCGTGAGCTGCCAAATCAGGGTGATACGTTGGAACAAATCCTTTGAAACGGGGCGTTTTCTCAATCAGTTGCAGAATGGATGTCAAGTTACGATCCAACACTTTTACGCTTAGCGTCTTGTCCTTGATGGCTTCCATCAGAATGGGTCGTTGAGTTGCACCGGGTTCCAGTAAATCATTGCCCGCATTCATTTGAGCTACCGGATCGTCGCCACCCCACCAATCGGACATCACCATGCCTTTGAATCCCCACTCCTTGCGGAGAATGGTGGTCAACAAATCACGATTCTGCGAGGTGTAAAACCCATTCAACCGGTTATACGACGACATGACCGTCCAGGGATCTCCTTCTTTCACGGCAATTTCAAAGCCTTTGAGGTAAATTTCGCGCAACGCACGTTGACTGATAACGGCGTTCACAGTGGTACGATTTGTTTCAATGTTGTTGGCATCAAAATGTTTGATGGATGTTCCGACTCCATTTGACTGAACTCCACGAACCAATGCAGCGGCCATTTTGCCCGCAATCAACGGATCTTCGGAGAAATATTCGAAGTCTCGTCCACAAAGCGGGTTGCGTTGAATGTTCAAAGCAGGCGCCAGAAGAACGTCCGATCCATATTCCAACACTTCATTTCCCATCGCTTTACCCACTTTTTCTTCCGATGCCGTATTCCAGGTGGAAGCCATGACAGTTGCCGTCGGGAATGCGGTGGCATAGAAAGGATGCGAATGTCCGCTTTGGGTGGGTTCAATGCGTATTCCGGCAGGTCCGTCAGTCAACACTGCCGGCGTGATTCCCAAGCGGGGAATGCCATAAGTCAATCCGGCTTCTCCCTGAAGTAACACGGTTTTGGGGCCGGTAGCAGGATTTTTCCAACTCTCGTCGCCCATGCCCATCATCATATACACTTTCTCTTGAAGTGTCATGGCTGCGATCACGTTTTTCACACTGTCTTTGCCAAGTTGTGGCAATGATTGGGCTTGTGCACCAAGCGCCAACGACATCAAACACACGCTAAATAAAAGATTAAGTTTTTTCATAAGCATAAAAAATTAAAGAAGGAAAGGTCTTTCAGGATGGAGAAATAGAAATCAATATCTGGAAGTTAGAGAAGATGAGGAGTTCTGAAGTTAAAACGACTCTGTATATTATTGATGATATGAATATTGTCAATAGATTACATGTTATCTGCTTATTCCGCCATATCTTCTTCCACCACTAAGTTTCCGATGATAAACTCCTGGCGTTCTGGGGTGTTGCTGCCCATGTAGAATTCGAGCAAAGTGGCTACGGAATCTTCTTTTTTCAGCGTAACGGGATCTAAGCGCATGTCTTTGCCAATAAAGTGACGAAACTCATCGGGTGATATTTCTCCCAGTCCTTTGAAACGGGTCATCTCGGGACTTGGGCCTAACTTATTGATAGCGGCTATCTTTTCTTCATCGCTGTAGCAATAAATGGTCTCTTTCTTATTGCGAACCCTGAAAAGCGGGGTTTGCAGAATGTAAACATGTCCTTTTTTGACTAAGTCGGGAAAAAATTGCAGGAAGAAAGTCAGCAATAGCAAGCGAATGTGCATCCCGTCATTGTCGGCATCGGTGGCAACGATCACTTTGTTATAGCGTAATCCTTCCACGCCTTCTTCAATGTTGAGAGCCGCTTGCAAGAGATTGAACTCTTCGTTTTCATACACTATTTTTTTTGTCAGGCCGAAGGTGTTAAGCGGTTTCCCTTTAAGACTAAACACTGCTTGGGTATTGACATCGCGACTTTTGGTGATAGAACCGCTGGCCGAGTCTCCTTCGGTAATAAAGATCATCGAAGTATCGCGATCGGCGCCTTTAACATCATTGTAATGTAACCGGCAATCGCGCAATTTTTTATTGTGTAAACTTACTTTCTTGGCCCGTTCCCGTGCTAATTTAGTGACCCCTGCAATGGCTTTGCGCTCTTTTTCCGAGTCTTGAATTTTATGTAAGAGAATATCAGCGGTTTCGGGATTCTTATGCAGAAAATTATCAACCTCTTTCTTGATAAAATCACCAATGAATTTGTTGACCGAAGGTCCATTAGGCCCTATATCTTTTGAGCCAAGGCGAATCTTTGTCTGTGATTCGAAAATGGGTTCTTCCACGCTAATGGCAACGGCTGCTACCAACCCGCTGCGGATATCGGCCATTTCCATGTTTTTGTTGTAGAACTCTTTGATGGTGCGGGCTATCGCTTCACGAAAAGCGCTTTGATGCGTTCCGCCCTGCGTGGTGTGTTGTCCGTTTACAAAGGAATAATACTCTTCTCCGTATTGATCGCTGTGAGTAAAGGCTATCTCAATATCTTCCCCTTTCAGATGAACGATGGGATAGAGCGTATCGGATGTGATGTTTTCGTTTAGTAAATCAAGTAGTCCGTTTTTTGCAAAAAACTTTTTGGAATTGAAGAAAATCGCTAATCCGGTATTTAAATAGGCATAATTTCGCAGCATCGTTTCAATATGCTCTTCGCGAAAAGTATATGCACCGAAAATAGATTCATCGGGAGTGAAATCAACGCGTGTGCCGTTGGGTTCGGTAGTTGGTTTCAACGGCTCTTCCGAAACTAATTTGCCGCAAGAAAAGGTGGCACGTTTTACGGAACCTTCGCGATAACTTTCGACTATGAAAAACGAGGATAATGCGTTGACGGCTTTTGTGCCAATGCCGTTAAGTCCGACTGATTTTTTAAATGCTTTTGAATCGTATTTTCCCCCTGTGTTGAGAATGGAGACGGCATCCACCATTTTTCCCAATGGGATTCCCCGACCATAGTCGCGCAAACTGACGGTTTTGTTCTGCAAAGTAACCTGAATCGTCGTGCCGGCTCCCATACGAAACTCATCGATGGAGTTGTCGATGATTTCTTTAAATAAGACATAAATACCGTCGTCAGCATACGCACCGTCACCCAATTTGCCAATGTACATACCCGGGCGTCGGCGTACATGTTCAAGCCCTTCGAGGGTAATGATATTGTCGTCTGTGTATTGATTTGATTGAGCGTTGAGTTTTATTTCGTCCATAATTTTCCCTATTGTTGTGGCAAAGATAACGTTTTTTGTCGGGAATGTGGGGCAATTGTGCGTTCAATTTTGTGGGTTACGAAGCTTTTTTCTCAAAAAAGAAAGGCTTACTTTCTATGCAAGAAGCAGGCCTTTCTTTTCTATTATCATGATGTAAATTGCTTACTTGGTCACTAATTCCAATTTTTTCAAGATGGTGAACATAAAGAGTGCCGAGACCAAACAACAAGCAACCAAAATACTCCAAACCGACCAAACCGGAAGGGTGCTCCAAAGATTACCAATTACAGCCGTCAACGCATTGCCGACAGCAGTGGCTACAAACCAGCCGCCCATCATAAGCCCTTTGTATTTTGGAGGCGCTACGCGAGAAACAAACGAAATGCCCATCGGACTCAGGAATAATTCGGCGAAAGTCAAAGTCAGGTAAGTGCCGATCAACCAATCAGGCGAAACTAACGTTGGACTGACGCCTCCAGTTGCTTGCAATTGTGCAGGCGACATCAAACCCAAAGAGCCGATTGCTAAGATGGTGAATCCGACAGCGGCAATTAACATCCCAATACTGATTTTGCGAGGCGATGAGGGTTCTTTCCCGCGTTTACTTAACCAGGAAAAGAGCCATACAAAAATAGGTGTGAGGATGATGATAAAGAAAGGATTGAATTGTTGGAATATCTGAGGTGTCAGGTGCATTTCCGTTGGCAGTGATTTATAGACAAATACAATACCCAAAAGTGACACCACCCCAACGAATACCGATATGATTCTGCCCCGTTTCTCTTTCGTCTGAATGAGATTAAAAATGCTGTAAACCAACGCAATCAGTAATGTGAGACTGAGAAGTGAGAATCCAATGCGAGTAAATCCTGATACCGTTGAAACGGTGTAATCACGGGCAAAAAAGGTCATGGTGAGTCCATTTTGCTGGAATGACATCCAGAAGAAGATAACAACGGCAAATACCAATAACAAGGCGATAATGCGATCTTTTGTTTGTTTTGGAGTCAATTCTTCAATGTGGTTGTTGGCCGTGTTGGGTTTGTTGGCATTGTAATCGGCATATTTGTATGATTTTTTGAAAACGATAAAAATGCCTATTGATAAAATTAGCGAGAAACAAGCTACACCAAATCCATAATTGTAGGCGTTGCTCAGTCTTTGAATATAATTTTGCGAAAAGTCAGCTAAATGGTTGCTTGCACCTGTCATTTGGGTTTCCGCCATTTGCTTTAATTGAGTCAATCCGTCAGAGCTGATGGTGTTTGAGAGGAATTGATGTGCCAAAGCCGGTATTTGCGCTTGATAAGTCAAGGCGTGTTGATGGAGACTGAAGTTTGTAATCCATTCCGCCATGGAAGGGGCAAAGAAAGCACCAATGTTGATACACATGTAGAAAATGCTAAAAGCGACATCCCGCTTGCTGCTATACTTTGGATCGTCGTACAAATTTCCCACAAGCACTTGCAAATTACCCTTGAATAACCCTGTTCCGATAGTAATCAGGGATAATGCGCCAATCATGGCAATCAGGGAAAGATGCTGATTGTTGTTCGGAATAGCTAAAAGCAGGTACCCGAAAAACATGACTACAATACCAACCATGATGGTTTTCCCATACCCAAACCATTTGTCAGCCAAATAGCCGCCAATTAGCGGCATAAAATAGACTGCCCCCATAAAAATGCCATAAATGGTACTGGTGGTGTCTTTGTTGAATCCAAATTTAGCCTGTAAATAGAGCACAAAGATGGCTAACATGGTATAAAACCCGAACCGTTCGCCGGTATTAGCAAGCGCTAACGGCAATAATCCTTTCGGATGATCTTTAAGCATAGAATAAAAATTTTAGGTAATAATGAATGATTAATTTGACTATAACAAGTTACGGAATAACAACTTTGCGAATGGTTTTGTCTACTCTTACAATCCAGAACCCGGGGGGAAGCGCAAATGATTCTTGTGTTGAAGTGGCTGTGTAGTCTTTGTACAATATTCCAATCGGTGAATATACCTGAATCAGGTCGCCGGTCGTTGCGCCTACAATCATCACCAACTTATCCGAAGTGAAAATATGAACTTGATTTGTATCAAGGTTGTTTGTGTTAGCAGCTACAAAGTTTATGCATGCGCTTAATGTTCCTTCCACACCACTATTGACGGTTTTTACGCAGTAGTCGCCGCTTTGGGGTGAAGCGATTGTGTCTTTGAGATTCGATACATTGCCAAGTAATGTGTTGTTATAATATACATTGTAACTCAATGGCGGCCCTAAATTAATAAGTCCTCGCACGTTGAAGTTGACGTTAAATCCATAAGAAGGATCACTGGCAACTTTTACAAATTGCAAGGAGGTTGGAAACGCTCCTGTTGTCGGATAAATCAAATCACCGTAATTGCTGTTCGATTCTATTGCAGGTCCATTGTCATAGGTGAGCGTATTTCCTTTTGTTGAAGAATAGCCAATCCCAACTGCATAGGTAGTCCCTGAAGTAATGGTAACAGGTTTGGTAAAGTAAAATAGGTTCCAAGCACCCGGGTTGACACCGGAAATTGCTTGGTTGACGATAAGCGTGGCGGTTGTTCCTGAAACTGAGTAGAGTTGAAGAAAATAGCTTGTGGCGGTACTGTCAGCAGGGAAAAATCTGACAGCAGACCATGTTTTGCCTACATAAGGGGTTAAAGAGGTTGCACTGAATTGTTGGGCACAAATGAGATTTATTTTTTGGTTGTATGTTAAATATCCATCTGTGCTGGCTGCATCCCAATGTTGCTCCGACAAAGTATCGGCAATCAGTGGCCAACCGGTTGGTTTTGTCCATGCAAGCATAAGTTTGTTGTTTTTCAATGTGTCAGTCATCGTGAGAGGCGGCGGTGCGACGTCAATGCCGTTCATAAATTGGAAAGAAACCGTGTGTTGCGTGTTGTCTTCCGTGATATTTGTGATCGGTGTGTTATTGTAATTTCCATCCCAAGCTAAAATAGCGGGCGTAGAAAGATTGGTAAAGGATGTTTTGCTGGAACTACCCGGGAAAGGACAGCCGCTTGAATTAATATTTCCATACGATGCCACAATCGCCGAAGGTACGGGAGAGGTGGTAGAGGCACACACCGGATACATTTTTTGCGGATGAGTGATGTTGATGTCGTAAAAAATGTCGTTTACATCTTGTGCGGCATGGTAAATGAGTAATCCATGTCCCGGCACTCCTGAGTCAAATCCGATTTGCTGCCGGTTCTCCAAGATGAAGCGTTCATTCTGGGTCGCTGTTTTTACAACGTAGGCAACATTATTTTGCTCTGAATTAGGCATGTTGCTGATTTGTTGTGGAGCATTGAGTACTGTCGGCGTTACCCAGCCAAACTGGATTTTCTGATACATGTTAATGTCGGCAGGGCAGGTGCCGCTATTGTTGTTGCCAAGATAATTCCAGTTGCCTGAGCCCATAAGATCCCAGTCTCCAGTACCGGTGTATGATCCGTCACCGGTGTTGTTGTAATTCGTATCATAAAAATCAGGTGCTCCAAGCACATGGGTTAACTCATGACAAACAACGCCAATGGTATTGATAGTTAACGGAGTGCTGTAATTACCGTAAAATTCCGAAGTCATAGCATAATGTTTGATAGAGCAATAACTGGGAGGTGTAATATAGCCCTCGTGCGACCAGATTGCGGTGCTTTTTACACCTGAAAACTCTTGTCCATGCCCAGCAAAAACTACATGAATTCCGGCATATTGTGAAAAGTTGAATGATGGATTGGCATTATGCACAGCGACAATGGCTTCATACACTAACGAGTCAGGATATTGATCGGTTCCGGCTATGCCGGTATCCGTTCCGTAATAACTATATGGATGTTTGCTCGTGTAGGGACCATACACGTCGAAACTCATCGATATTTTATTGTACGAATTGGATGCAAAATAATCGTGAACAGAACCTTGTGAATTGTTTACATTGTAGCCTTGTTGATTGAACAAGTTGTTATAAGCGGAATTTGTTAACGTAAAGGTCGTATCGGGAAAGCCCATCAAGACGACTAAAATTTTAATATTTCCGGAAGGTGTTGGTGCGGCCTGAAGCGCTTGAGATCGTTGTACATTTGCTGCTTTCATTATGGCGTTCACTTGCGTTGTGCTATAGAAAACTTTTTGTAGCTGAGTGCTTAAAAATTGGCTCTCAGCCGCAGTGCGTTGTGTCACGTTGTGTGCAACTACTTGTGAAGAAACGATGTTACCTTGTTGGTTCAGGGTGGCGTAGGTGATGAATCCTTTGCTATTGCGTATCAACGTTCTACCGTCAGTACTTTCCATCCAGTGCATGTATTCATCCCCTTTTTGTATGACAGTCACTTTGCTTCCATCGGGTTGCGTAATAACAACCGGCCAGGGATATGCAGAAACAGCAAATAGCTGGATGTGATGTAGCAGGAAGAGACACATCACCAAGAGTGTCAGTTTTTTCATAATGGTTGGTTAGATGGTAGATGCTGTTGTGTTTCTTTATGAAACGGAGCAAAGATACTGTTTTTTTGCAAAATAAAAAGGGCTTGGAAAAAGATATGATATGGAAATTCTGATCATGGTTTTTTATGAATAAAATAATGAAAAATAATGGGTTAAAGCTTTGCTTTTGAAAAGAAAACCGACCCGATAATCATAGGAATTACGGCGTTGATGAACCATATTAACACGCCGGCTGTGGCAGCAGAGATGGCGTTTGCCGTGAAAAGCCCAATAAACATCACGGCGTAGGATCCGCGAATGGCTGCTTCGGAAAAAGAAATGGAAGGCGTGAACGTGATGAACAAATAGTAGGCTGCAATAGCAATCATCCCATGCAGAAACGGGATATTGATATTGCAAAAGAGTAACATAAAATAGAATTGAACACAAAACACGAGGTAGCGTGACATCGCAAGCAATAATATGATAGCTAATTCACGGGTACGAAACAACGTTAGCCATCGTAACCAGATCATCATTTTGGTGTGTATCTTAAAACGGCGCAAAAGCCATACTAATTTGGGTAATGATAAATAGATAGCGAAAGATAGTACCGTGGCTGTCGCAAAAATGATGGTGCGCACGGTGTTGTTTCGAAGATTTTCAAATGGATTGTGCACCATCAATAACCAAAACGAGAGCAGCCCGAACGAGAGCAACGTGATGCTTTGTGCCATCGTGCCGATTAACCCAAATGTGATTCCTTTCCAACGATTGCCCGATTGCAAATAAACCACGCGCCCGGGATATTCTCCAATGCGGTTAGGGGTAAAAAATGCAGTAGCCAATCCACTAAAAAGAGATTTGAGGGATGTTTTTAACGTGATACTCTCAACTTTGCTGACCAAAAAACGCCATTTTACAGCTTCAATGCCAAGGTTGACCGGAAGTAATGCCAACGTGAGTAACAGCCACCCCCATCGATGCCACGAAAGATCAAACCAATCTGTTTTCGAGGCAGGACTATGTATGAACTCCACGATTTTGTAGGCTAAAAATCCGTAGGAAAGGATCAAAACTGTCCATTTCAGGATGGGATAATAGGTACGGATTGGTTTCATAATAAAGGGTTGTCAACCATCGCGGTTGTAATGTTCGGGAAGAAAATTATTTCCCGGTGATAATCTTCTTTATTTCGTTTAGTTTGTTGAGCGCTTGTACGGGAGTGAGATTATTGATGTCGGCGTTTTTTATTTCATCACGAATTTGTTTCAAAACAGGGTCGTCCAATTGGAAAAAGCTCATTTGAATGCCTTCGCGCGAAGCGGCGATATCGCCTATTGGCTTGGCTATCCCCGATTTTCGGTTGTCTGTTTCGAGTTGTGCAAGTATTTCGTTAGCCCGTTTCACGATGCTTTGGGGCATTCCTGCCATTTTTGCCACATGAATACCAAAGCTGTGTTCGCTGCCGCCGGCCACTAATTTACGCATAAAAAGCACCTTCTTATCCACTTCTTTCACCGAAACGTTGAAATTTTTAATATGAACGAACGATTTCTCCATTTCGTTGAGTTCGTGGTAGTGGGTAGCAAAGAGGGTTTTGGCTTTTGCCGAAAGGTGTTCGTGAATATATTCGACAATTGCCCATGCAATGGAAATGCCGTCGTAAGTGCTGGTGCCGCGTCCTAATTCATCAAACAGAATGAGGCTGCGATCGGACAAGTTGTTGAGAATGCTGGCGGCTTCGTTCATTTCAACCATGAAGGTTGATTCGCCGAGCGAAATGTTGTCGCTGGCGCCCACACGGGTAAATATCTTGTCCACGATCCCGATGGCAGCGCTTTCGGCAGGCACGAAACTGCCGATTTGCGCCATGAGTACGATGAGCGCGGTTTGTCGCAAAAAGGCTGATTTTCCTGCCATGTTCGGCCCTGTCAGGATGATGATCTGCTGATTTTCCTTGTCTAAATAAAGGTCGTTGGCTATGTAAGGTTCCCCTGCCGGAAGTTGTTTTTCAATAACCGGATGTCGGCCTTGTTTGATGTCGATGGCGTATCCGTCATTCAATTGGGGGCGAACATAGTGATTTTGTACGGCAATCTTTTGAAACGAAAGCAGGCAATCGAGTTGTGCCAATAAGTTGGCATTAAGTTGAAAAGCAGCGATATAGTCGGTCAAAGCAATGACTAATTCGTTGAACAACTGTGATTCGAGGGCAAGAATCTTGTCTTCGGCACCCAGAATCTTTTCCTCGTATTCTTTCAACTCCTGGGTGATGTAGCGTTCGGCATTCACTAAGGTTTGTTTCCGTATCCATGTGTCGGGAACTTTGTCTTTGTGGGTGTTTCGCACTTCGATGTAATACCCGAACACGTTGTTGAAACTGATCTTCAGACTGGGAATATTGGTTGCCTCGCTTTCGCGCTGTTGAATCTGCAACAAGTAATCTTTGCCGGAATAGGCAATGGTGCGCAACTCGTCCAACATGGCATTGATGCCTGCACGAATGATGCCGCCGCGGTTGATGGCGTTGGGCGGGTCGTCGTTTATTTCGCGCTCGATACGTTCGCGCATCGTGGTGCAGGGGTTGAGTTGTTCGCCAATCTTATGCAGCGTGCTGTTGTCGGTTTCCAAACAGGCTGTTTTAATGGGTTGAATCACAGACAAAGCTACATGAAGTTGTCGTACTTCGCGTGGTGTGACGCGCCCTACGGCAATTTTCGACACAATGCGTTCGAGATCGCCTACGAGTGGTAGTTGCTCCTGAAGCAAGGTTTTTAATTCAGTATCTTTGAATAGATGTTCGACAACCGACAGGCGTTCCTCGATAGGCTGAATTTGCTTTAAGGGAAATGAAATCCATCGTTTCAGCAAGCGCCCACCCATCGGCGTAACGGTTTTGTCCAATATCTCGGCAAGCGATGCTGCTCCTTCGTGTTGACCTGAGAAAAGCTCCAAATTCCGCACGGTAAAACGATCGAGCCAAACGAAGCGTTCTTCTTCGATGCGTGCCAAATGGGTGATATGTCCGTTGTGCAAATGTTGCGTGTGGTCGAGATAATGGAGAATGGCGCCGGCAGCGATAATGCCGTTGGTCAGATTTTCGACACCGAATCCTTTCAGGTTCACGGTTTCAAAATGTTTGAGCAGTCGATCGTGCGCTGCATCCGAAGTATAAATCCAGTCTTCCTGTTCGTAAGTGAAGAACTTGGAACCGAATGCATCTGTAAAGGCTTGTCGTTGATTGCGTTCGTGGAGTACCTCTTTTGGAGAGAAGCTGTTCAACAATTTATCGACATATTCCAATGAGCCTTCGGCTGTTAGAAACTCACCGGTTGAGATGTCGAGAAATGCCACGCCGGCTATTTTGTGGTTGATGAAAACACTGGCTAAGAAGTTGTTTTCTTTGTGATTCAGAACATTGTCGTTGATGGATACGCCCGGGGTAACCACTTCGGTGATGCCTCGTTTCACGATGTTTTTAGTCAGTTTCGGGTCTTCAAGCTGGTCGCAAACGGCCACGCGCATGCCGGCACGTACCAATTTTGGCAGGTAGGTGTCTAAAGCGTGATGTGGAAAACCCGCTAACTCGACAAACTGTGCCGATCCGTTGGCGCGTCGTGTGAGGGTGATACCCAGTATCTCTGAAGCCTTTATCGCATCATCCGAGAAGGTTTCGTAGAAATCGCCCACCCGGAAGAGCAAAATAGCATCCGGATGTTTGGCTTTGATCTGGTAATATTGTTTCATCAAGGGTGTTTCCACCACCTTCTTTTCCATAGTTGAATTATTGAAAGTCATTTGTTCTGATTAAAACCACCTAAACCGTTTCAGTCCCACAATAAAGCAGACGACACCTAAAGCGGAGAGTACGAACGATGCGAATGCTACTTGTATCCAGCCTGCACCTTCGTTGAAGACACTGCGTAAGCCGTCGGCCAAAAGCGTCATAGGTAGCAGTTTGATGAATCCGATGCTCCATTCGGGAAAGTTGTGGTAGCTGAAGAAAATGCCTGAAAGAATCATCATCGGCATGGTTATGGCATTGATCCATCCGGTGCCTATCTCCGTTTTTTCCGTGTGGCTGGAGATAAGTACGGCAATGCCCGAAAAGGCTACATTGCCGGCAACAAACAGTAAGAATAAAGCGCCGATGTTGCCTTGAATGGTGGTGCTGAAAAAGAGCCATGCAAAGAAAAACAGTACACTCGCTTCGACTATATTCATCACAAAACGCACCAGAATAAGGGCGATGAGGAAGTTCGATTTTCGCATCGGGGTGGCAACCATCCGTCGAAGAAGTTTTTGCGATCGTCGTTCGATGATGCTGTAACTGATGCCCCACATCAGGGAGTTGAGGATGCCAAGCGCTATTAATCCCGGGATGAGGAAGTCAATATAGCGTACTCCTTTCAGGGTTAATGGC
>DAIDKM010000063.1 GCA_027450045.1 Paludibacter sp.
GGGCAAGAAACAGATTGGATAAATCGAATGAGATCGTAGCCATCCTGAATTATTGGAATTAATCGCCATAACAGGCTATTGTGCCGGGAATTTCAATATCATCCGCAAAAATAGCGTTGGGGTTAATAAGCAACCAAACAGATTTTACTAGTACCAAGAAACTAAAAATGAAAAGAGCTGCTCTTGATGATAGTTACAGAGAAAAATCTTGAATATCTAAAAGTGCTTTCCCTGATTAAAAAATCGCCAAGTGATTGTTTCCAATAAAATATACTTATCTTTGTAAATAAGAATATTGATCATTCAGGTTCTAAACACCTCACAAACATCAAGATCAATCAACAAAGTAACACGCCCTATTTAACATTTTAATCGATGGCAAAAATTGTTATACTCGGAGCAGGAATTGCCGGACATACTGCAGCCGCTTATCTTCGACATAAACTTAACAAGACGCATGAAATTGTAGTAGTCAGTCCATCAAGTTACTACCAATGGATTCCATCCAATATTTGGGTTGGAGTGGGTAAGATGAAAATGGATCAGGTTCGATTCAATCTTAAACCACTGTATCAAAGATGGCAGATTGATTTTCGGCAGGCAAAAGCAACGGCTATCTATCCCGAAGGGTACCTTCATCAACATCACCCTTACATTCTGATTGAATATACCGATGGAGCAAAAAAAGGACAAACAGATATTATAGACTACGATTATTTAATCAACGCTACCGGACCAAAATTGAACTTTGAAGCAACGGAAGGACTTGGTCCTGAAAAATATACGCATTCGGTTTGTTCTGTTGATCATGCTGTTTCCACGTGGGAATCGTTGCAGGAAATCCTTTTGCGCATGGAAAAAGGAGAGAAACTGAAAATCGTGATTGGAACAGGACATCCAACGGCCACATGTCAGGGAGCAGCTTTTGAATATGCTCTCAACGTAGCGTATGAAATTAATCAACGCGGACTGTCAAAGTTTGCGGAAATTACGTGGTTGACAAACGAATATGAATTAGGCGATTTTGGTATGGGTGGCGCTTTTATTCGGCGCAATGGATATATCACCTCTGCCAAAGTCTTTAGTGAATCTATTTTTGCTGAATATGGTATTCGCTGGATTACGCGTGCCGGAGTTACTAAGATTGAACCCAACACAATTCATTATGAAACCTTAGACGGTGCGTTTCACACCCTTGATTTTGATTTTGCGATGTTAATTCCTGCATTCAGTGGTGCCGGAATAAAAGCCTATAACGAATCAGGCGAACTGATAACCGATCAGCTATTCGCACCAAACGGATTTATGAAAGTTGATGCCGACTATTCAAGCAAACCTTTTGAAGAATGGGGTGTTAACGATTGGCCATCAACGTACCAAAATCCATTGTATCATAATTTGTTTGCTGCAGGAATCGCCTTTGCACCACCTCACCAAATTTCAAAACCCTTCAAATCACCACGCGGAACGCTTATCACGCCAGCACCACCTCGCACCGGTATGCCATCAGGGGTAATCGGGAAGATCGTAGCACAAAATTTGGTTGAGACCATACTAACCGGCAAGGAATCGTCGAAACACAAAGCATCTATGGGAAAAATGGGTGCTGCTTGTATTATTTCAGCCGGGTTTCACATGCTTCATGGAAATGCTGCAACGCTCACCGTTTATCCAATAGTGCCTGACTGGGAGAAATATCCACAATGGGGACGAAATATCAATTATACAGTTGGGAAAGCAGGATTAGCAGGACACTGGATTAAACTCTTCATGCACTACATGTTTCTTTACAAGGCAAAAGGAAAACCATTTTGGTGGTTACTGCCCGAATAATTGATTTCCAACTTACTAAACACAACAATTATGGCAAAAAATATCGTCAGAGGCTATTATGATGAAGCCTATCCACCTGTTCCAACCAAGGCAACCATACACGTGCGCCGAAACATCATTTGGCAAGCTGTTCAATTTATTATTCTGAATATCAAAATTCTGCGGATTGTTGCTGGTGGTCACTCATAGTGTTGTAACACAGCGGAAGATGAGTAGGTTGAATTTAATCAAACAAAGTCGGCCTGTCTTTGTCTAATTGTTGCAATATGGAGCGAATAAGTGTCTCACGCATAAAACGAGACGTATTGCTGATTTTATATTTCGCCACATAATGGTTGAACATCTTAAATTCTTCCTCATTGAATGAGAAACTTACGCGATGCGTTCTTTTCATGGGTGGGTATAAAGGGGTAATTTTCTTGGGAGGTTTTCGTGCCATTTTTCTGAGTTAATGTGCGTCGTGTTCTACCTCAATCCCAACAATCTCAAATCCTCTTTGTACCTCTTTCACGGCAAAAATAATGCCAGTCAATAGACTCATTAATCCTAAAATAAAAAGGATAATGGAGAGTATTGACAAAAAAGATATTTCACCGATTCCAAATTGTAACCCGATGCCCAAGCAAGTGGCCACGAAAAAACCCACCGCAGTTGAATATGCGACAACCGCATTTCGCACCAACCGGATCCGGTTATGAAACTTGGAAACTTGCATTCGGATACTCTCCAACCGAATCTTATGTTTATCGGACAGCGGCTCGATATCGCTTTGAAAGTTGAGCTTTCGCATCTCCTCATTCAAAGCGCGAATTCTTCCTACTACCAAGGAATATTTATTATTCATCCCCAACAAAAAAAGTCCGCAGGCTGAAATGAGAATCCCGGGAGCTAACATGGCTTCAATAATCTGAACGGTTTGCATAATCAGTGTAATTATTGATGGAAAAATCCTTGTTAAAAACGTAAATGATTTCTTCTGACAGTAATGCGAATACTTTCGTCCAATGGTTTATCATGTACCAATACCAAATAACCTCCACCACCCGCTCCGGCTAACTTTTGAGCTAACGTTAAGGGTTTATATTCATCCAAGATTTTTTTTACTTCAGGAGGCAACATAGCGGGAAAAATCTTTACTTGCGCTTCGAATGAACGATTAAAATAGAAAGCAAACTGTTCCAGATCTTTGGCCAGAATTGCTTTCCAACACCCATCAGCAGCATCGGCCAATGCTTTCACATTTTCTGCATTGATATATGTCTCTTTTAATAGGTTTAATCCCTGAGGACGAGGCCAAAGGAGCCGAAGCGACACATGTTCTTCAATCCAGTCGAGCACCGAATCATCCAAACAAGTTTCGATTTCCTCAGGCCAATAGTCGTTATGATAGAAATGGCGTACTAAACCCGGCATACAAATGCCAATAGCATCTTGTGCCCCGGAAACCTCCTGACGACCCGGTTCGTTTTCATATCGAAACGCCAATTGTGCCAGTTTCTCAGGATGCATAGCCGGCAATTCGTAAGGCCACAACTTTTTTATTGCATTCCGCGTCGATGTGCTCATTCCGCATCGTTCGTTGAACTCGATAGTAGGCTCTAACGACAACGTTATTGCCCAGCCTGAATGAAATTTTGACACGTAAGGTTGATCGATCCACGTACCGGCAAGATCAATTCGATAGGGTAACCCACAGTTGGTGGAATTTCGAATGGACGTGGTGCTTCGCGCCGGCAAACTTAAATCAGGAATTCGTTTCAGCACTACATATTCTATACCAAGTTCGCTACAAAGGACTTCTTTTTGAGGAGAGTGACCATCTTCGTTGACCACAAAGACATCGGGATGAAAAGCATGAACCTCCTGTTCAAAATCCATGATTCCACTGCCTGAATTAACCCATGCATCCGTAACATAGCGAATGGATTTTACCATGTACAGACGTTCAATCTCGCTATTAATCGTATCTCGTCCTTTTAGCTCGCGAATAGTCCGATCGGAACCAATGCCTACGTAAAGGTCGCCAAAAGAGGCAGCTTCTTTAAAAAAAGCTACATGTCCGCTATGGAGCATGTCAAAACAACCGGTTACGAATACTTTCTTTGTCATCAGAACAACCCTTTATCGATTCAACATTAACCGTTAAAGATCTTTCCCGTGGCAATTTTTATACTTCTTTCCACTCCCGCAAGGACAAGGATCATTCCGCCCGATTTTTTTCTCCACATGAACCGGTTGCGGTTTTTGTTGTTCACGGGTATCTTGTTGCGTTGGATCTTCCGTGCCGCTGACATTTTCTTTATGGGTTTTGTAGCGGCTGAAATCTGATCGGCGCTCTTGCGCTGCCTGTTGCAATTGTTCCGGTTCACGCGAAGGAATCTGCCCTCGCATTAAGATAGCTGTTGTGCGACGATTGATTGTATCAATCATCTCTTTAAATATTGTAAACGATTCTAATTTATAGATAAGCAACGGGTCTTTCTGTTCGTAGCTGGCATTTTGCACCGACTCGCGCAACTCATCCATTTCACGCAAATGCTCTTTCCATTGATCATCAATGATAAGCAACAATACAGCTTTCTCGAATGCTTTGACAACTTCTTTTCCTTCACTCTTGTATGCCTCTTCTAAGTTGACGGGAATGTTATACATGCGCTGCCCGTCGGAAAGTGGGATAAGAATGTTTTGATAGGATTGATTCGGCGTTTCATATACCTGTTTGATGACAGGAAAAGCGACACCTGCAAGTTTATCCATTTTGCGTTTGAAGGTCTCGAGAGCTTGTTTATAAAGGACATCAACCACATCATTATAGCGCATCGACCGGAATTCATGTTCATTGAAAGGTAAATCCGTGGCAAAAAGGGTCATAACTTCTTCCTGTAACCCTTCATAATCGAGCATGGAATGGTATCGTTCAACAACAGAATAAACCGTTTCACTCAACATGGTAAGAATATCCATAGCAATACGGTCGCCTCCCAAAGCGTGATGGCGTCGTTTGTAAATAACGGTACGTTGTGCATTCATCACGTCATCATACTCAAGCAACCGTTTCCGAATGCCAAAGTTGTTTTCTTCCACTTTCATCTGAGCGCGTGCAATGGACTTGGAGATCATGGAATGTTCAATCATTTCGCCTTCTTTGAAGCCTAAACGATCCATAATACCCGTGATACGTTCCGAACCAAACAGCCGCATCAAATCATCTTCAAGAGACACATAAAAGACGGAAGATCCCGGGTCACCCTGACGTCCGGCACGTCCGCGCAACTGTCTGTCAACACGCCGGCTTTCATGTCGTTCCGTACCCACGATGGCCAAACCACCGGCATCTTTTACTTCCTGAGACAATTTTATATCCGTTCCACGACCAGCCATGTTGGTGGCAATAGTCACAACACTGCGCTGTCCGGCTTGTGCAACAATCTCCGCTTCACGTTGATTCTGCTTTGCATTGAGCACATTATGTGGAATCTTACGCCCTGTCAACATACGGCTAAGCAATTCGGAAATCTCAACAGAGGTAGTTCCCACCAAAACTGGTCTCCCTACATTGACCAAATTAGTTATTTCGTCAATAACGGCTGAATATTTTTCCCGTTTTGTCTTGTAAACCCGATCGTTATGGTCAACACGAACGACAGGACGATTGGTTGGTATAACCATCACGTCCAACTTGTAAATGTCCCACAATTCGCCTGCTTCCGTTTCGGCAGTACCCGTCATACCGGCCAACTTGTGATACATACGGAAATAGTTTTGCAACGTAATCGACGCAAAGGTTTGAGTTGCAGCCTCAACTGTCACTCGTTCCTTGGCTTCGATGGCCTGATGCAGACCATCAGAATAACGGCGTCCTTCCATAACACGTCCCGTTTGCTCATCAACGATTTTAACCTGGCCATTGATGACTACATATTCGTCGTCTCTTTCAAAGAGTGTGTATGCTTTCAGAAGTTGATGAATCGTGTGAACGCGTTCCTGTTTCACGGAATAATCGGCAATCATTTCGTCTTTCTTCAACTGCTTTTCCTCAGGAGCCAGATGCATCCGTTCAAGCTCCGCCATTTGTTCGCCAATGTTTGGCAACACAAAGAAATGGGGATCGTCGGAATCACCGGTAATCAAGTCAATTCCCTTATCGGACAATTCAACGCTGTTATTCCGTTCATCTATCACAAAATAAAGCGGATCAGTCACCACAGGCATTTCCCGGTTGTTATCCTGCATGTAATAGGCTTCCGTCTTTTGCATTTCAGCTTTGATGCCCTGTTCGCTCAAAAATTTGATAATTGCCTTGTTTTTAGGTAATCCCTTATACGCACGGAACAATAACAACGCGCCTTCTTTGCGTTGTTTGTCATTATTCGACTTCATTAAATTTCGCGATTCGGCCAGTAATTTGGTTACAAAAGCACGTTGAGCATCGTAGAGGCGTTCCACTTTTGGGAGCAACTCCTCGAAAAGTTGGTCTTCACCTTTTGGTACCGGCCCGGAAATAATTAAAGGAGTACGCGCATCGTCAATCAACACGGAGTCAACCTCATCGACAATGGCATAATGATGTTCACGTTGCACCATGTCCAACAGGCTATTGGCCATGTTATCACGCAAATAGTCGAAGCCAAATTCATTATTCGTTCCAAAGGTAATATCAGCTTGGTAAGCATTTCGGCGAGGATCGGAGTTTGGATCATGTTTGTCGATACAATCCACCGTTAATCCCTGATACATGTAGAGTGGCCCCATCCATTCGGAGTCACGTTTTGCTAACTAATCGTTCACCGTGACCAAATGTACGCCTCGTCCGGCTAACGCATTCAGAAAAACAGGCAACGTGGCAACCAAGGTTTTCCTTCACCGGTACCCATTTCAGCAATTTTCCCTTTATGAAGCGCTACACCACCAACTAATTGCACATCGTAATGCACCATATCCCACTTCATAAGGTTGCCCCCTGCAAGCCATTGGTTGGCATAAATCGCTTTATCGCCATCAATGCGCACGAAATCGAATTGCGCCGCAAAAAGTCGGTCCATATCGTTAGCGGTCACCTCAAGAACATCGTTTTCCATAAAACGACGTGCAGTATCTTTCATAATAGCGAATGCCTCCGGTAATACTTTATCTAAGACTTCTTCATATTTTTCGAGTACACTTTTTTCTAATTTGTCGATTTCGTCGTAAATCTTCTCACGCTTTTCAAGAGGTTCTTCTTCGATAGTAGCTTTTAATTCGGCTATCCGATCATTTTCTTCGGCCACATAAGCCTGAATTTCCTGCTTAATAGCTTGAGTACGTAACCGTACCTCATCGTTGGTTAATGTTGAAATTACCGTATATGATTCCTTGATTTTTTCAACCGTCGGCATGATTTCACGTAAATCACGCTGCGATTTGTCCCCAAACATTTTACTTAAAAACTCATTAAATCCCATGATGAAAAGTGATATTAGTATTTTTTCGACTTGTAAAGCAAAAAAGTAAACACGACAAGATACTTTCTAAATTGTTGGTTTACTCATGATTAATTTCTATGAAGTTCATCTTCATTTTCATGGCAAAGATACACTTTTTCGACGATGAATTAGCATATTTACAACAATCTCATTACCAATTGCAGGGCATCTTGACCATAAAAACAGATGTAAAATCCGTATGCCTGTTAGTCTCATCCAATAATGGACAGAATAGATTGGAATTCCTTAACTTATAAGCATCCGTAACTCCGGGATTTACTGACTATCGGTTATTTGATTTCAATCATAAATTCGGTCAGGTTCTTTTCAGGCGGAATATGTAGTCGTTTTCGCAAGCGGGAACGACCGGCTTCGACGCCTTTGAGCGATATATTCATAAGGTTGGCAATGTCTTTCGAGGTTAAATTAAGTCGCAGGTAAGCACATAAGCGTAAATCATTTGAGGTAAGTTCGGGATATCGTTCGTGCAACTTACGAAAGAAATTATCGTGTATGCGGTCAAAATTGGTTTGAAAGATTGCCCAATCGTCCTCAGTGGAAAGATTTTCGTCGATGATACGAACAATTTTCTCAAAATATTTCTTGGGATATTGAATTCCCAACTGTTTCTTCTGACTCACCAATTCTTCTTTGATATTGATCAAAATATCGTTCTTTTTGATGATCGACATAGTGGAACTGGCAAGTTCTTTGCTTTTTAGCGTCAACTCGGTCTCCAATTTCTCGTTTTCGAGCCGTATGATCTGCTGCTCTCGTTCTTCCACCTCTTTACGGCGTAATTCTATGTGCATTTGTTCGATTTTGGCTTTTTTCTTCAGTAAAAACAGCTTCATCCGATAGATACCGAACAAAAGCAAGCCAATAATTATCAGCGCGTAAAGCAATTTAGCCATCGTGCTCAAATAAAAAGGAGGCAACACTTCGAAAGGAAACTCAACGCGATCGATTATTTCTCCTGTCGAAGTGACAGCTTCAACCATAAACACATAATTATTATAGGGTAATCGCGTGTATTCCTGATTAGGCGTCGTTTTCAAATCCGACCATCGCGTATCAAAACCTGATAACTTATACCGGAAATACACATTATCCAGCTGATCATAATTGGGAAAAGCAACCGAGAAATCAATCGAATTGAGCCTGAAAGGAAGTGGATCAGGATCAACAAACGACACTCTGCGATGTTCGGAATTATCCATATTCATCGCATCAATACTTTTAATAATAAGCGGGAAAGTCGCTTGAGGCTTTTCTTTTTCACCTGACGTTTGATAAAGCGCCAGCCCGTTTTCCAAACAAATCAGGCATTGGCTATCTGAAATAGGTAAAATGGTTTGACTCTTATCGACTGTTTCGCCCGGCAACGAAGCATAATGTATCACATCGACAATCGTCGCTTTATCGTTCGTCACTTCCGCCAAAGCAACATCATTATCGCGAATAAACCAGTAATAATCATCTTTGAAATGGCTCACCCGATAAGCGGATGCAAAAATTCCTAATCCTTTGTTCAACAGATCATAAGGAATTATCTTTTTGCTCAAATCATCGAAAGTATAAAACCTCACTCCATTGTTGAAAACCACGCGATTGCCAATCTTGAACACCGTGATGTTGGTAGGCGCTTTTCCATCGAAGTGGGAATAAAGATGCATGGATTGTATGTGCTTCAAATCGCGATCTAGCACAATGCGATACAACCCTTGCTGCAAATGCGAAGCCCAAATAGTTCCTTGATAATCAATTTCCAGATAACGAACCGGATTGATAAATTGATCCACAACATTGCTAAATACCCATTTGCCCTGACCATTTTTCTTGTAAATGCAAAGTTGCGTATACGTTCCCTGCACAAGCACATCCTGCCCGTGAATCAGGCCGCGTTTCATGCAAAAACCACCTTTCACAGGACACACGGAAGACAAATGGGTTCCATCCATGCAATAGGTTGATTCATTATTGCCAATAAACAATTGATTATCGAAACGCTCCAAATTCCAAACCTGACCGCGAATTTGAGGGATCAATTGAACTGACAGGGATTTCGTGTTGCTGGTCAAATTGCTCATGGTGCCCGAATAAAGCCCTTGATTTGTTCCGATGAAGATGGCTGATTGATTGACGTTCACATCATAAATAGCGCCGATAGAAGGCCGAAAAGTGGTCACATAATGCACTTTGCCTCCGTTATGAATCAGCGAAATCCCTTTGTCTAACGCTACCCACACATTGTTGATTTTGTCGCAATAAATGCCAAGTATCGTATTGTTTTGAAGTGTGTTTGAAGTATTAAGTTGCCAAAGAATTTTGCCTTCTTTGTTGATAGCTATGACACCGTCTAAAATAGTGCCAATCACAAAAACAGAATCTTTCGTCATCACGGCACGATTGGCCTGAGCTTTCATCAACAAATCATTGGCCTCGTTTTTGAATACCTCGCATTGATTATCGTGAAGCAGGAAAAGGCCTCCCGTGGTGGTTACCAACAACGATCGATGTGCATCGTAGGGAAGAATCGCAATCACAGGATCTTTTGGTGGATTACGGGCTATAACAGGCTGAAATTGATGCGTAGTCACATTTAATTTACACAATCCAAAATTATCGATGTGTGTATAGATGGCATTTTGATACTTGTTGAAAATCAAAAACGTCATTGGCAAGCGAGAGCCGGTAACCGTTTTACCATCAAATACAAAATAGGAAGTAAACGCCTGAAAATAGATTTTCCCATTCACCGAAAGAATACTCCATATCTCGTCATTTTGCATCTGATAGTTTTTCAAAAGCTGCGACAACGAATGGTAGCGCAATTCTCCGTTGGGCATCGGTTCAAAATAGCCGAATTCCTCATAAGAACCCACATAAATTCTCCCGTCAGGACTGATGAAAAGCGATCGAACTATTTTGTTACCCGGAATGCGAAAAAGCTCCCACGAAGTACCATCGTAACGTAACAAGCCATCATTGTTTCCTACATACATAAAACCATGCGCATCCTGTCCTACAGTCCAGTTTTGATTGGCTGCTTTGTATTCTTTTTTGGTAAAATTAGAAACAATGGGAACAAAATCCGTAGCATAAGAAGGGAGATAAACTCCTAAAAACAACAGCAGGAACAGATGAATCGAATAACGACGTAAGCATTGTGTAAGCATGGCTGAAGGCATTGAAATCCAACACAAAGATAATACAATAGTCAGAGTTTTCTAAAGCCGTGTTTCATAACTAATTCAACTTTCGCATGTGTATTATTCTGAATTATTATAATATATAAATGGATGTCATATTTCTCACTTGCTCTGTCCGGTTCCCCTCTCAAAAACTACTTTCCCTTTTTCCTTCTCCCAAAATCCAGCTTCCTTTTCCCTCCTCCCAAAATCCAACTTCATTTTCCTTCTCCAAATGGAGAAGGTGCCCGCAAAGGCGGAAGAGGTCGAGAAGGTGTCCGAGGAGCAGATGAGGTCAGGAGAGGAGTTAGAGGAGAGGTCTAAATCCAACGATTTTAGTACACTCTATTATGTATAACCTTCTGGTAATCCAATGATATATAATTTAATCTCTCAGTAAATCAGTATGTTGACTGCTTGCGAAAGTTCAATAAAATAAGGGAATAAGGTTCTTTTGAATAAAGAGATTGTATTTCTACTAAGGGGCAACTGCATAAAAATAAGGTTTTTAGTCAGGACACCTTATTTTCGTTTTCCAACCTTAGTAGTGTCCCTCAAGAGGCTACAAAAAGCCCCAATAAAAGTAACTATCTACAATGCCGATATAGTGCTAATTGAAATTTAGTTACATAAGAGCCGATTCCACCCTCTCCTTGGAGAGGAGTTAGGGGAGAGGTCTAAATCCAACGCTTTTAGCACACTGTATTATATATAACCTTGTGACTTTATGGAAATCTTTTATTCATCCGGTTTTCACCGGAGAAACAAAGAAAATACATTCCGAAAGATGCTGGTAGGCGATTGCGTTATTGGGCAATTGGCAACTCGAGATCTTCCAGCAACTCCCGGTCAAGGATTCCTTCACAAATCTGTCTCACTTCTCCGATTAATTTGATATTGAAATCGTCATCAACCTCCAGCGTCAGTTCGCCGCCAGGCATCTTAACGGTCACTTTTGAGTCAATCAATCCTTTCTTTTTCAACACACTTGCCACGGCAGAAGAGGAAGTGCCCGAAGCCAGCGTAAAACCGGCTCCCCGTTCCCAAATCAATATCTCAACAAGTTCACGGTTAATCACTTTTACGAATTGCGTGTTTATCCGGTTTGGAAACAGCTGAAAATGTTCGATGTACGGGCCGAATTCTTTTATTTCGGCAACGTTCAGCGTATCTTTTAGTATCACACAATGGGGATTGCCCACTGACACACAATTTATTTCAAACTCTTTTCCATGAATCAACGCTTTCACATCCTGAACTTCCTCCGAATCATACAGCGTCGGAATGAGATTCGATTGAAAAATGGCCTTTCCCATCTCAATGCTGATCACCTTCGCTTTGTCCGATTTTGTTTCCACTATTTTCGCTTGCACAACGCCCCCTTTGGTTTCTACTGAGAACTCACTTTTTGCAATCAGTTTGTAATCAAAAACATATTTACAAAATATTCTGAGTCCATTGCCACTTTTCTCGGCTTCAGATCCATCGGGATTGAAAATCAATAATCCGATATCGGCTATTTTTGAATCCACCCTGAGCAAAACGCCATCCGTGCCAAGTCCATAATTCGTATTACAAAGCCGCCGGATAGCCTGAACGGACAAATCGAATGTGATGGAATGACTATCTAAAACAAGGTATTCATTACCAAGTCCGTGCGATTTTACAAAAAAGTTTTCTTTCATCTCAATGTTCATTCATTTCTTGTTGGCAAAATTAGTGTTTCAAAAATAGTGATTTTTGTTCAATGATTTATGGCAATGAGCACCCATTTAAAATCAGAATCCATTATTTTGTCCTGTTTTTGGAGTCGCTTTTCCTCACCTTCAGTTGAAAAAATCATTTTGCAAGGCGAATTTGGCCAAATCACGTTTGATGTTGGCCAATGTAAGCTTGTTTTGGCCAAATCATGTTTGATGTTGGCTAATGTAAGCTTGTTTTCGCCAAATCATGCCTGATGTTGGCTAATGTAAGTTTGTTTTGGCCAATTCACGCTTGATGTTGGCTAATGTAAGCTTGTTTTCGCCAAATCATGCTTGATGTTGGCTAATGTAAGCTTGTTTTGGCCAAATTCAGTTTGCACAGCATAAGAACCAACTGAAACAGGCATTATGTTCATTGGCATTAGGCGTGAAACAGGCAATTTAGAATTGATACACCAAGTGACCGCGAAGCATCCTGCACGTTGTTGCAAAAAAAACAGAGTATAGAATAAAAAAACGCTTGAAATGTTTGGATACTGAAAAAATAATCGTGACCTTTGGAACGCCATACAAATATATTGAAAAAAGGGATTCATTTACGGGATTGCCATAACAGTTTTCCCATCAGAGTTTACAAGTGATAGTCTCACTCAGAGTGAGGCTATCACTGAAAAAAATAATAGCATATTGAATTTCATTTATTGTAATACAAATCATAAAACATAGGATAACAATGAATTCAAATGACATCAAAAGCCATTTTATGTACCATTCGATTGAATATATTTTTGATTTTAAGGGTATTATTGCGCCTATTGCTGAAAAATCCCATCTAAATTTTGATTTAAAATTCAGCAATCCTGTAAATCGACAAAGTCGCTTGCATTATTTTGCCATTGGCCATACTTTCAAAAACATTGAAACAGAAGAGATTTTTGAAGTAAGTTTTATCGAAGAATTAAAGGCTAAACAACCGACAAAATTCTTATCCCTACAATTAAAACGTTTCGATCAATCTTTTATTGATGAACTGAAAAGCGTAATCAACAATATTCGTAATATCAATAGCCATTATATTCACGAGCTTGAGAGCTTGAAAACAGATTCAATTCCTAATACAGTTCAATTTTTAAAAGAGAGTTTTGAATTGGCAATAATACAGATCTATCTGAAAGAATATGATATTACGTATGATCAATTTATTAAGAAAAATAATACCGATCATATATTAGTTGAATTCTTATATAGCAAGTTTAAGGAACAACAATATAAGGATGATTCAGTTGTATTATGGGATCATTTCAGAACATTATCGAAAGACAAAGCTATTGATGCTTTACTATTTATAGAAGTAGAGAATGATTTTAAATGGAAGCTCTTTAATGAACATGAAGTTTTTACAATCACTTCAGGCAAATACCTGTCTTTCTATGCATGTTTATTTTTGTTATCTATGTTTTTGTACAGAAGTGAAGCTAATTAACTTATATCCAAGATTAAAGGATTTAAAAAGAATGATTTGCAAGCAGAAAAAAGCAAACGTGAA
>DAIDKM010000064.1 GCA_027450045.1 Paludibacter sp.
GCTAATGGTTGGCAACTGATAACCCCCATAACGGACTTGAACCGTCAAATTTACTCGCCATGCTCGGCGCACTAAAACGAAGCATTTACGGATAAAAGGTAAATGCTTCTACAAACATGAAATCGTTTTGATAATAAATGAGTTACATTGGAATATACCGTACAAAAGCTTCGATAGCTTCATAAGCAGCAAGTCCCAACTTGTTGTAAAGTTCGGCTGTGGCCTTGTTGCGCGCTTCCGAACGTTGCCAAAAGAGCCGATCGTCATTGCCCAAAAACGGTGCACTTTCCATTTGCGATTGGTGTTTTAAAATGGCATTTCGCTTGTAGCGTAATTCTTCGGGACTAATGGGAACGGCCATTTCGATGTGGTCAATTTCCCACTCCATCCATGCACCGCGATACATCCACACGCGACAATTCTCAAACCAAGACTCATGTTTAAGATCGTCAATAGCGGCCAGAATAGCGTCTAAACAGACTTTATGTGTGCCATGTGGGTCGGCCAAATCGCCGGCAACATAAATTTGATGAGGATGCAATTCTTGCAAAAGTTGTTTTACAATAGCAACATCTTGTTCGGAAATTGGCTTTTTCTTGATCGATCCGGTTTCGTAAAAAGGCATATTGAGAAAATGCACATTCTTGGAAGAAACGCCCACATACCGACAAGCGGCTTTTGCTTCGCCTCTGCGAATTAATCCTTTTAATGATAATATAATGGATTTGTCAACTTCATTTTCTTTTATGTTGTTTACCAAATAGCCGGCTAATTCATCGTACTGTTTTTGAAGCGGTTGATTTGTCGGGTCAAACATATCTTTGAATCCTTTGACAAAAGCTAAGAAACGAATGATTTCTTCGTCATTAACAGCAATATTTCCTGATGTCTGGTACGCGACATGCACTTCGTGATGTTGATCAACCAAGCGTTTCAATGTACCTCCCATCGAAATAACATCATCATCGGGATGTGGACTAAACACAACTACTCTTTTCGGGAAAGGCAGCGCACGTTCAGGACGATGCGTGTCGTCTGCATTGGGTTTACCTCCCGGCCATCCGGTTATTGTATGTTGTAAATCATTGAATATTTTAATATTGGCATTGTATGCAGACCCAAAGATAATCAAGAGTTCGCTTAATCCGTGTTCGTTATAATCCTTGTCGGTGAGTTTTAAAATGGGTTTATCAACTTTTTGACACAACCACACAATAGCTCGCCGTATCAGTTTATCATCCCATTCGCAAGAAGAAACAAGCCAAGGCTGGCTGATTCGAGTTAATTCTCCGGCGGCATGTATGTCAATAACGAATGATGCATTTTGATGCAATTGTAGAAATGATGCAGGACAAGATGCTGAGGCAAGACTCTCGATAGCTATTTTGAGAATTTCCGATTTATCTTCACCCCAAGACAATAAAACAATTTGGCGGGCATTTAAAATATTTTCTATCCCCAGACTGATAGCGCTGACAGGGACTTGATCGATAATGCCTAAATGGATGGAGGCTTCTTTTCTCGAATCGCTGTTGAGCATGATGAGCCGCGTGTGCGAAGTAGGTTGAGAGCCGGGTTCATTAAAACCAATATTGCCACCACGACCGATTCCTAATAACTGAAGATCGATTCCTCCTATTTTTTCAATGCGTTCCTCAAACTCTTTGCAATGGTTCATTACATTGTTGCGATCGACGGTTGCATCAGGAGAAATAATATTGTCGGGGGTAATGTCGATGTGATCGAGCAACATTTCTTTGATGCGTGCCAAAAAGCTGGCTTTCATTGGATGCGAAAGCGGATAATATTCGTAGAGATTTACTACGGCTACTTGCTTGAAACTTAAATTTTCTTCTTTGTGCATCCGAACCAATTCGGCATACAACTCCATCGCAGCTCTTCCACCGGTCAAACCCAATACAAAAAGTTCACCATTGGCATTTTTTTTACGAATTTGAGTTGCAATGTCAGTGGCAACTTTTTTAGAACCTTCAGTGGCATTTTCAAAAATTTCAACAGGTACCTTTTCATAACGAGTCAATGCTGCTTGTTCGAAAGCATCTCTTGGCCTGTAAAAACGTTCCGGAATACGGTCTAATGTGATTTGTGAACTAAGGTCTTTCCTCATAGCTTTCAAAATAGTTGAATAGTTAAGGTACAAAAATAGTCAAATCCTCCGGTAATATGAGTAATTGCCGGAGGATTTGTATAACATTGTCTGATAAGTTTTTAAATAACTCCTTGTGCCATCATTGCTTTGGCAACTTTCATAAATCCTGCAATGTTGGCGCCTTTCATATAATTGATGTAGCCGTCGGATTGACGTCCATATTCAACACATTGATTGTGAATGCTTGCCATAATTTGGTGAAGTTTGGCATCTACCTCCTCAGCAGGCCAGCCTAAGTGCATGGCATTTTGTGACATTTCTAAACCGGATGTTGCAACGCCTCCAGCATTCACCGCTTTGCCCGGGCCATATAAAATTTTATTTTCAATAAATAAGTCTATGGCTTCAGGTGTGCAGCCCATGTTGGAAATTTCACCGATACATTTAACTCCGTTTTTGATAAGAAGTTTGGCATCGTTGACATCCAATTCGTTTTGCGTTGCGCAAGGCAAGGCAATATCTGCTTTAACTTCCCAAGGACGTTTCCCTGCAACAAATGTGGCGCTAAACCGTTTTGCGTAAGGTTCCACAATGTCTTCACATGTCGCGCGTAAATCGAGCAAATAATCTATTTTTTCACCCGTAATTCCCTGAGGATCGTAAATATATCCATCAGGCCCTGAAATTGTGATGACCTTTCCACCTAATTGTGTAGCTTTTAGTGCAGCGCCCCAGGCTACATTGCCGAATCCCGATATGGCAATGGTTTTTCCTTGCAGTGAATCTCCATTAGTTTCAAGCATCTGCTTCACAAAGTATAATCCTCCAAAACCGGTTGCTTCCGGTCGGATCAACGAACCGCCAAATTCCAACCCTTTTCCGGTTAAAACACCGGTACAAGTTCGGGTCAATTTTTTATACATACCGTTCAAATAGCCTATTTCACGGGCGCCTACCCCAATATCACCAGCTGGTACATCCATGTCAGGGCCAATATGTTTCCATAATTCCAACATAAATGCCTGGCTAAAACGCATCACTTCTGAATCTGATTTTCCCCGGGGATTGAAGTCGGATCCGCCTTTCGCACCACCCATGGGAAGTGTGGTCAAAGCATTCTTGAAAATTTGTTCAAATCCTAAGAATTTCAGAATGGAGAGATTGACTGATGAGTGAAAACGCAAACCTCCTTTGTAAGGACCAATTGCGTTATTGAACTGAATACGGTACCCAATGTTTACCTGTACATCGCCCCGATCGTCAACCCAAGGCACTTTGAAGGTAAAAATACGATCAGGTTCAACCAATCGTTCGGCAATTTTTGCCTTTTCAAACTCGGGGTGCTGGTTATACACCTCTTCGATACTTAGTAATACTTCACGTACTGCTTGCAAATATTCCGACTCGCCGGGATGTTTTGCTTCGAGCGAAGTCAGTAGTTTTTCAATGTTCATGGTGTAGTTTTTTTTCTGCAATGTTACACTCTTTTGGGATCAAATCCAAACCAACAGTCGCCTTTTTACTCCCTTTGGAGTTAAATATTAGAAAATTAAGTTTCTGTATATCAAAACGTAAGAATATTGTTCATCAAATAGTAATGCCTGATGTATCAAAAAATTCGTGTTAGAAATGATTTTGTGTCAGGATGGATATTCCACGAGTGGAAAGGTTGCAAAGCGGCAGACTAACATCCTCATGTACGTACAAAATGATTCATCGGCGAAAGAGCTAAGTAAGGAGTAGCAAAAGGGTACCGATAATGACTCCCGAAAGGCAAATGGCTTTTACCTTAATGTTTTTTTCGCGAAACAGGATGGCTCCAATGGAAAATGACACCACAACACCCGATCTTCGAACAACGGTTAACAAAGAAATCATAGCATTGGGATCGGACAGAGCGAAGAAATAGAGAAAATCGGCTAAGGTTAGAAAAATGGATATACCGATAATTGCATTTCGCCACTGGAAAGGCGTCGTCTCCTTTCGTTTCGGATACCAAAGCAAGAGAACGATGATCCCCATTATGATAGCTTGATAAAAAACATAATAGGATTGAACCGCTACCCGATTGAAATGATGCATCAGAAATTTATCGTACAATCCACTACCGGCTCCTAACAATGAGGCCATTATGCTAAACCAGATCCATTTGTTATGACTAAAATGCAATCCTTCTTTCTTGCCTGTTAATGAAAAAATATAGAACGAAACCAATGTAATAATGACACCTAACCATTGTATAGGTGAAAGTTGTTCAGAAAAGATCGCAATGGCTCCAATCAACGTCCATAGCGGTCGTGTCGCTTCAATGGGCGTAATGATGGTTATAGGTAAATGTTTAAAACTGAAATAGCCGAATATCCAGGAAGCAAGCACTAAAAGTGCCTTGAGGAAGATGAAGAAATGGGTTCGTCCATCAATTGGCGGCACATAAAACCACGTATGTTGCATTTCGTTTGGATAAAAATGCGATAAAATGGGCAGCGGCAATAGAAGGATACTGGATATAAGCGTTGCTGCAAACAGAACCGGAATTACCGCGTTATTTTGCAATGCCAACTTTTTAGTGACATCATAAAAACCCAATAAAATAGCGGAAAATAGCCCGAGAAGAAGCCACATAGAAAAAAATAAACAGAAGAGCTCGTTTTAAAAGAAAAGAACTGCCTTGCGATTTGCGAGGCAGTTCTTTATAAAGTTCAGAATCAATTATTCATTGCTTGCGAAACCGCAACTGCTACGGCAACGGTGGCCCCAACCATCGGATTGTTACCCATGCCAAGGAAGCCCATCATTTCAACGTGAGCAGGCACCGACGAAGAACCAGCAAACTGAGCGTCAGAGTGCATACGTCCCATCGTATCGGTCATTCCGTATGATGCAGGCCCTGCTGCCATGTTATCAGGGTGCAATGTTCTTCCTGTTCCTCCTCCTGAAGCAACCGAGAAATAGCGTTTTCCTTGTTCTACGCATTCTTTTTTATATGTTCCGGCAACCGGATGTTGAAAACGGGTAGGGTTTGTTGAGTTTCCAGTGATGGAGACATCTACGCCTTCTTTGTGCATAATAGCTACTCCTTCACGAACATCGTCTGCTCCATAGCATTTTACAAAAGAGCGCAATCCCGTTGAGTAAGGTTTTTCCATAACCACAGTTAGTTCACTGGTACCGTAGTTGAATTGAGTTTGCACATAGGTAAACCCATTGATGCGTGAGATGATTTGAGCGGCATCTTTGCCTAATCCGTTGAGAATAACGCGCAATGGATTTTTGCGTACTTTATTGGCCATTTCGGCAATTTTGATGGCTCCTTCAGCAGCGGCAAACGATTCGTGGCCGGCCAGAAAAGCAAAACATTGCGTTTCTTCACGTAATAACATAGCCCCCAAGTTACCATGTCCAATTCCCACTTTGCGATCGTCGGCAACAGAACCTGCGATACAAAACGATTGCAAGCCAATGCCAATGGTTTCGGCTACTTCAGCGGCAGTTTTACACCCTTTTTTGATGGCAATAGCAGCTCCAACCACGTATGCCCATTTTGCATTTTCAAACGCAATGGATTGGGTTTCTTCGCAAATCTTATAAGGATCGATTCCTTTGGCATCGCAAATTGCTTTTGCTTCGTCGATGTCTTTTATGTCGTATTGATTGAGCGTAGCATTGATTTGTGCAATGCGGCGATCGTAACTTTCAAATAAAGCCATAATTGGATTGTTTTTTTATTTGTTCTGTCGAACAAGAGATGAATAATGTTGTTTTAATTTTTTAGAAGTTAATCTGCCAGTTAGCAGACTGTTATTCCTGACGGGGATCAATATATTTGGCGGCTTCCTTGAAACGACCATACGACCCTTTGGCTTTTGCTAAAGCCTCATCGGCGTTGATGCCCTTTTTGACCATGTCCATAAATTTCCCCATGTGAACAAATTCATATCCAATGATGGTTCCTTCTTCATCCAATCCAAGGCGGGTGCAGTATCCTTCAGCCATCTCGAGGTATCGTGCTCCTTTAGCTAAAGTTCCGTACATCGTGCCTATTTGGCTACGGAGTCCTTTCCCAAGATCTTCAAGTCCGGCGCCAATCGGGAGTCCACCTTCTGAAAATGCAGATTGAGAACGGCCATAAACAATTTGGAGAAATAGTTCGCGCATCGCTGTGTTAATGGCATCGCAAACAAGATCGGTGTTGAGTGCTTCCAAAATGGTTTTCCCGGGAAGAATTTCGGAAGCCATTGCGGCTGAATGGGTCATGCCTGAACAGCCGATTGTTTCCACCAATGCTTCCTGAATAATACCATCTTTGACGTTAAGCGTCAATTTGCAGGCGCCTTGCTGGGGTGCACACCATCCAACTCCGTGCGTTAATCCTGAAATGTCTTTGATTTCCCGGGCTTTGACCCATTTTCCTTCTTGAGGAATGGGCGCCGCTCCATGATTGGCTCCTTTTTTTACAACACACATGTGTTCAACTTCGTGCGAATAGGTCATCTTTCTTTGTTTTAAAATGTTGAATATCAATTATTGACTGTTATTATAAGAGAAACACAAAGGTACGAATTTCGTTCTATCCGGCAATTTTTTCATGTTTGAAGATGTCAAATTTTTCCAATAAAAAACAACTATCGAATGGAAGGATAGTTGTTTTTATGATAGAAATCCGGTAAAAAATAAACTTCTAACGGTGTTCCGGACGCAAAAGATCGTTGACAGTTTTCACTGGACTAAAGGTTGCGACGGGTACATCCACAAATATCGTATTCCAATCGCTCATAGCTCCATTCCACAAACCCGGTAACTCCAATGCTTTAAGCGGTTTCCCGTTTTTGGATTTTTGTGCAATGAATCCAGTATTTGGATCGACAAATCGGCGCAAATCAAATTTCTCTCCTTTATAATTACGCACGGCACAAACCAGATCGACGGGGTTGAAATGGGTTGCTTGTTGCAGCAAAGCTGCTTGATCCGGCTTACTGGTATCGATTTGAGAGTTTTCGAGAATTTGCAATGAAGTGCTGCCGTCCTGTTTTCGCACAAAATAAGGGCCGCCGCCGGGTTCGCCTTCATTGGCCACCATACCGCAAACCCGAATAGGACGATTGAACGTACTGAATAAAAAGGCGATCAACTCCAAACGGTTATCTTGTTGCATGATTGGATGATGTATGTTAAGCTGTTTTTCGCAAAACTGTTTCATCTCTATCAATCGCTCATTCGATACCGTATCAGGCGTTTCCAGTTCGTTTAGAAAAGCAAATATTTGATGTTTCGTTTCTACTAAAAGACCCGCTAACAACTGCTTATAGGTTACAGTTGGTTTCCTGAGTTTGTCGGTAGTGACATTGTCAATATTTTTGATAAAAATAATATCGGCATCAATCCCGTTGAGGTTCTCAATAAGGGCGCCATGTCCACCGGGACGAAAAACGAGAGACCCATCTTTCTCCCGAAACGGTTCATTCAGCATGTCGGCAGCAATGGTGTCCGTCGCAGGTTTTTGTTGAGAAAAAGTGACTTTATAATGAACCTTCATCAGTTCTTCATAGTAAGGAATCTGTCCTTTTAAATGGGATTTAAATAACGATTCATGATCGCCCGAAATAGTGAAATGGAGTTGTACCTGTTGCGCAGCATTTGCAGCATAAAGCGCTCCCTCTACTAAATGTTCCTGAACAGGAGTTCGCGTTTCAGTAAGATATCGGTGAAATAACAGCAGCGCCTTGGGTAAATTCCCGTAATTCAAGCCCTCAATGTTCAATAGCAAATCAATGATGGGCTTAAAATTACGCTGAAGAATCAATTCGGGAATTGCTTTTCCGGTGTGTTGAAAGCAAATTGCATTGAGGTGGTCGTAAAACGCAAAGTCGGCGATATGCTGAAAGAATTGAACAAGGTGCGCTGTGGTCGGTTCATTTTCATGGCCGTTGAGAAAAGCAAACAATTCGCTGAACATACGCGTGGCAGCACCCGAAGCCGGAACAAATTTAACAATTTGTTTGTTCTGATGCTGATATTCTTTCCATGAAAGCAAGTAATGATCTATTTCATGGCCTTCGACATTAAGAATGCCATCGCCTATAGTTGCTGCCTTTTCGATATCTAAAGGAGAAAATCCATTGACAAAAGCATGCAATTGGTTCTCAATTTGCTCCAAAGTGATTCCTTTCTTCTTGAGCAATTGTAAGTCTGCTGGTGATAATGTTTTCATAATGATTTAACTTATAGTAGTGATAGCCAATTTACAAGTATTGGTGAATATGAAGGTTTAGTGAGGTGCATTCAAAGATTATTTAAATCAAAAAAGCATAATCAGACCCGATTGTCCATGAATAATAAATATCTTTGCCGAGCTAAAATCGAGTTAGCTCAAAAGAGGTTGCAAGATACCTCTTTTTTTCAAATCAGCAAAATATAAAACGAATTCTGATGTTTAACAAAAAGTTAACCGTTTACACTTCTGGTACCTTTGATATGTTCCATGTCAATCATTTGCGGATGATTAATTATGCACGTGGCTTAGCCGATATTTTAATCGTTGGCGTAAGTACGGATGAATTAGTCTCTTCTTATAAAGCGACTCCGGTAATTCCTTTTGTCGAGCGCATGCAGATTGTTGAAGCGCTCAAAGCTCCGGATATTGTTATTCCGCAACACACGTTGGATCATACGGAAATTGTAAAAAAATTGAATATTGATGCATTTGTGGTTGGTGACGATTGGTATGGTAAATATGACTATTTGAAAGAGTTGGGGGTTGAGGTGTTCTACTTTCCGTACGGGAATGGAATTTCTTCCACTTCGTTGAAAAAAACGATTTTCGAAAACTACGAACAACATTTGACGGCTGAGCGTCAAACAAAACCGAAAACCATTAAGCATGAAACGAACATGTAAATTAATTACATCCAAGTGAATGAAAATAGTTGGCATGCGATCTCCATACGACCTTTAAAATAAACCATTTACGTATGAATAAAACGGCATTGGTCACTGGCGCCACGAAAGGAATCGGCAAATCGCTTACCGAAAGGTTGTTGCGTGAAGGTTACTCCGTGATCATGACGTATGCCTCTGATAGCGAAACAGCAGAATCTGTTTTCTCTTCGTTATCGCTTCGTTTTCCTGACCATGTTTTTTTGCTGCATGCTGATAGCAGTGACTGGAAAAGTATCGACCGGATTGTTTCTTTTGTTGATGAGCGCCAAACGATGCTTGATGTTATTGTCTTTAACGCCGGATCAACAGATCGGTCATCGTTTCTCTCCATCGACCCTGAAGCGTGGATGCAGGTTTTTATGGTCAACGTGCATTTTCCAACATTTTTACTCCAACAACTCTATCCATATATTTCTCACGGAGGCAATGTAGTTTTCACCGGATCATTGATGGGAATTCAACCACACGCGCTTTCGCTTGCTTATGGCGTTACGAAAGCAGCCGTTCATGCGCTGGTAAAAAACTTAGTCAAATTTCTGACTGAAAAACAGGTTCGCGTCAATGCGGTGGCTCCTGGTTTTGTGGATACCGACTGGCAAAAACAAAAGCCTGATGAAATCAGGCAGAACATCACCAAAAAAGTTGCCGCCGGTAGATTTTGTACCCCCGAAGAATTGACCGATGTTTATATGTTGTTGATTAATAATCACTATATGAACGGAGAAATCGTGGTTTGCGACGGTGGCTACAGTTATCAATAAACCACACGCATTCGTAACTAATCGACTTATTTTTGATGCTTTTGAGGAAATTTCATTTACCTTGTTTCCTTCTTCTCCTTTATATGAATGAGGAGAGGTTAGGTTTGTTTGAATTTTTGACTAAATTTGCAAAGATATTTTCTCAAGAAGAGATATTGTCCTAATACGCTTTATTGTGCAATGAATTTAGACTCACCTATATCATTCGAGGCTTCACTAAAGTCTTTAGATACAGAAAATTGGCTTGATAGAAAGTTTTATCGACCGGTTGGATTTCGTATTGCGATGCTATTGCGGCATACGCCCATTACACCAAACATCGTTACCATTTTTTCCATTTTTGTGGGTGTTGGCGCCGGATTGTTGTTTTATCCACAAAACACGCTTATCAATTTAATCGGGATTGTGTTGCTGATATTTGCCAATGTTTTAGATTGTGTGGATGGACAATTGGCTCGTATTACAGGTATTAAATCGAAAGTAGGTCGTATTTTAGACGGATTGTGCGGCGAAATCTGGTTCTTGACATTTTATATTGTCCTAAGTTTGAGATTAATGAACGAAACTCATTTAGGAGCATGGGCTTTTTTAATCGCTCTATTGTCAGCCTTTTCACATTTCACGCAAGCCTCTGTATTAGATTATTATAAAACATTGCATCTCCATATTTTGAAAGGAGGACACAATAGCGAATTTGAGACATCAAAAGAAATTCTTGCTAAGGCGCGTTCTTTTTCGTGGAAAGCAGATCCTTCCTACAAATTGTTCCTGTTAATGTACTATGTATATACTTTAAATCAGGAAAAACGCACGCCGCAATTGCAGCGTTATTTGGCAAGATTAAGGACGAAATACCCCAATGGAATTCCTGAAAATGAAATTGCAATGTTTAGAGCTGAAAGCTTGAAAATGATGCCGTTATTGGATGCTTTCACGTTCAATGCCCGCAGCATGATCTTGTTTATATCGTTGTTATTAAATATCGAATGGCTCTATTTCTTCTGTGAAATTGTCGTCCTGAATCCGTTGCTGCTTTTTGCCATCAGACGCCATGAGAAAATGCTCGTTCGCTTGGATCAATAGTTATATGGCATGAAGAAACGAACCTCCAACATAGGTCGAAATATTTTTTTTGTGATAGGCCTTCTGGCCTTAGCATTAATGGCGTGGAGCATTGGATTTGACACCATTATACTGCATATTCGCAAAACCGGATGGTGGTTTTTTGCGATTCTTGGCATGTGGATACCCACTTACCTGATTAACACCTTGGCCTTCAACACCATCATACGCGATGACAACCCCGAAAATCGCAAAGTGCCATTTCTTCATGTTTTTAAAGTTACGCTGAGCGGTTTTGCCCTCAAAGCGGCGACTCCGTTAGGTTTCTTTGGAGGCGATCCATATAAAGTAATGGAATTTAAGCCATTGCTTGGAATAGAAAAAGCCACTTCGTCAGTTGTGCTTTACACAATGACCCACATTTCGGCTCACAGTATTTTTTGGTTATTGTCGATTGTAGCCGCTGCTTTGTTTTTGCCAATGCCAATCTTAGGCAAGATATTGTTACTGCTTCTGTTTGTCGTTTTTCTTGTCATATTGTTTTTCCTTTGGCGTGGCTATCGCAAAGGGATGGCCTTCCAGTTTTTTAATTGGGCATCGCACATTCCATTCATCAGGAAATGGGTAGCTCCTTTCTTAGCCAACAATCAGCATAAACTGCAAAGTATTGATACACAAATAGCTTACCTTTACAAATCACGGAGACGCGCGTTCCTGAAAGCATTGACGCTGGAATTAATTGCCCGTATTTGTAACGCGTTGGAGGTTTTTGTCATTCTGCGCCCCATTAACGTGGATGTCACAATCATACAATCAATTATCATTTACTCCTTTATGAGCCTTTTCACCAACATCCTTTTCTTTTCTCCCATGCAGATCGGGACACGCGAAGGTGGTTTTATGTTGGCCTTTAGAGCGCTTGGATTCCCGGGCGCGTTAGGTATTTATGTAAGTTTGGTGACGCGCGTTCGGGAACTTTTCTGGATTGGTGTGGGAGTTTTATTGATGAAAGTGAACGTCCATGCCGTGCGCTCACGCCAAAAATTGAAAAAACAGGTAGGTTCTTTCTGAAGGAACAGTGAATCTTATCACACTTTTCGTTGAGGAAACGGCTCTTTAATAAACAAGTACAAGTGAAGCATACTGTAGTCGATGTCCATGTTTTTGAGAAAATATCTCCTTATTTTAGAAGTAAATGGGGACGTCGTTTTGCGCGTTTTCTCATGCACATATTGGCTCTCGACCGAGTAAACTGGGTTTATGGCCGATCATGCCATAACACCGGCGCCGCTTTTGCTGAAGGGTTGTTGAATGATCTTGGCGTAGATTATCGGCTTGGCAATGCAGAACGATTGCATCACTTACCCGAAGGCGCATTTATCACCGTGTCGAATCATCCCTATGGCGGGTTAGATGGCATTATGTTGATTCACCTGATGGCTAGCATCCGTCCCGACTACAAAGTGATGGTGAATGAAATATTGACGCTCATCGAAGCCATGGATGAAAATTTCATTTCGGTGAAGCCACGAGTGGGAAACAAAACAGTTCCCTCAGCTACCGACTTTAATGGCATTCGCGAAACGCTAACCCGTTTGCATAATGGTCATCCTGTCGGGTTCTTTCCTGCCGGAGCCGTTTCAAAGTTCACACTGAAAACATTCCGTATCAGAGACCGCGAGTGGCAAGAGGGGATTTTGAAATTGATTCAATTGGCAAAAGTACCGGTGGTGCCTATTCGCTTCTTCGATGGCAATTCACTGTTTTTCTACTTTTTAGGATTGATAAATTGGAAAATTCGTTCTATTCGAATGCCTTACGAGGTATTTAATAAGAAAGGCCAACGTCCCCGCATCGGTATCGGCAATATCATTCAGGCAGAGGAGATAGCGCAATTTTCCGACAGCAAAGCATTGGGCGATTTCCTGAGAAATTCCATTTACGAAATGCCTAAACCCACCACGTACATCCCAAAAACCGCATTGAAATTTCCGCAAAAACCTTCTACGGATAACCCTCAACGCTGAAATGAAGTGCGTAGGCTCTACGTCTTCTCACATATTGCTCACTCAATCTTTATCGTTTCATACTCCTCTTCCGATAGCCAAAAATCGGGACATACCACTTGCACCTCTTCATAAGTCAATTCATAGAGTTTGAATACCAATTCGTCAATTTTATGCTCCAAGATAGTTGTGTCTTGGTTTGATTTTTTCTTTTGAAGAATGTCATCAAACAATTCTTCAAATTGGATTTGTTCTTTTTCAGTCGGATAATAAACAGTAAAAGGCTCCAATGCCTGAACACTTATAATTAAATCTCCCATCCCTGTACGTGGAGCAGTTTCAGATAAGTAGTAATTACAAAGTTTGGAATTAAGAAGTGCAGTCAGGTATTTTATTTTTTCTCCAGTAGCAATGCACGTGCTGTCTAAACAATAAATCTCACTATCAGAATAAGAAAATCTAAGTTGTGAACCAATACGTTTCCATATAACTTTCTCTTTGGAGAATTCCTTTAGATATGTGCAATTTCTCAAATTATATGGAGTAATGCCTTGATCTTGGCGTGAAGTAATTTTATCCAAGAATATTTCTAAATGTTCTTTTATTGCGGCATAATTTGTTATTTCTACA
>DAIDKM010000065.1 GCA_027450045.1 Paludibacter sp.
TCATGTAAACGGAAGCGGCTGAGTAGGCATCACCGCCAAGGTAGAGTTTTTCTTTTCTTCCGGCTATGCCCGGGTTTGCCCTAAGGTAACTACATGCCTTAAAACACGGTTCCCGGCATCATCATGCTCATTACTGACCTGGTGTTACGGCTTGCCATGTTATGCCCGAGATGTTCTTGTTTTTTACAATAAGGGGGCTTTCGCGGTTTGTCGGTTTCTTTTAATCGCGTCCCTCCGATATTGAATCGGACGATACGGTAATATCGAACAATTCGACAGCCTAATGTCGGATGATTCGACAGCCTAATAGTGGATATTATAACATCGCTCAATACGGTAATACAGGACGATTCGATAGCCTAATATAGCATCGCGCTATATGGTAATATAGGACGACCCGATAGCCTAATATAGCATCGCGCTATACGGTAATATAGGATGATCCGATAGCCTAATATAGCATCGGACGATACGGTAATATAGGACTGCCCTATATTTACACCGTTGCGTTCAGCACATAATCAAACGTGTAAATACGTGGTTCTTTAAGTGCTGTTCCCGAAGATGAATACTGAGTTACACAGAGAACGATTTTCATGCTCACCCTAATATGATTTTCGTTCGACTCTTCTCATCTATGCTGTTAATCCGGTGCAATTTTCAAACTTTATCTTCCCTTAGCCGTAATTTGATTCCAATAAAATTATAGAATACAATTCTGATTGTCCGGTTTTGCGCACAATAAATAGAAAACGTTGTATATTTGCAAAATAACCCCGTAAAAGATACCGATAATGGACTATCCGATTGTACACAACCCATCAAAAAGTCAGTTTGAACTGACTATAGAAGGGAAAAACGCCGTGGTGGATTATTTCTTGAGCAACGACACCATGACCATCACGCATACCTACGTGCCTCATGCATTGGAAGGACGAGGCATTGGTTCAGCTTTGGCCGGTTATGTGTTGGATTATGCGAAAAAGAACGGATTAAAAATTATTCCCGCATGTTCATTCATTCGGGTTTATCTTGACAGGCATCCTGAATACCAAATACTACGAGTCGATAACCTCAAAACGGGAGAATAATCGCCATGGCAATTCTTGCAAGTGTCTTATTCCCCAATTTCACAAGTATAACTCTTGATAATATCTTGTTAATCGGGTCGGTACTTTTGTTTGCAAGCCTACTGGCAAGTCGCACCACCAAATTTGGCGTCCCTACCCTACTCCTCTTTTTGTTTATTGGCATGTTGGCAGGTCAAGACGGGCCGGGTGGAATTGTTTTCAACGATCCCAAAATAGCCAAATTTATCGGCGCCATTGCTCTTAGTTTTATCCTCTTCTCAGGCGGTTTGGAAACAAAACGCCAGGACATTCGTCCTGTTGTTTGGCATGGCATTTCGCTTTCCACCCTTGGTGTAATGATTACAGCCGTGACGGTGGGACTTTTTGTCTCCTGGGTGGCACATTGGTCAATCATTGAAGGGCTTTTGGTAGGATCCATTGTTTCGTCGACAGATGCCGCAGCCGTCTTCTCCATTTTGCGTTCACGCAGCATCGGGCTGAAAGGGCACTTAAAGCCCTTGTTGGAATTTGAAAGTGGAAGCAACGATCCGATGGCCTACCTTTTAACCATCTCCTTCACCTATTTGCTTGCCAACAAGGAAGCCTCCGCCGGTGCCTTGGGGTTCTTATTTTTCAAACAAATGATTTTGGGTGGCGTCATTGGCTATGGCATGGGATTGGCTATGCACCGTATTTTCAACTGGATCAAACTGGAGTTTGAAGGGTTGTATGCCGTGTTACTCATCACGCTGGTGCTTTTTACCTTCTCCTTCACCGACTTCGTGGGTGGGAATGCCTTTTTAGCTGTTTACCTTTCCGCCTATGTTTTGGGTAATCTCGATTTCATTCACAAAAAGAGCCTCACTAAACATTTCGACGGGCAGGCATGGCTTATGCAAATCATCCTGTTCATCACGCTGGGGCTTTTGGTTGCTCCTAAACAGCTTATTCCTTATATTGGCATCGGATTCCTCATCTCGGCATTCTTAATCCTTATAGCACGTCCCGTAAGCGTTTTCACGGCGTTATTTTTCTTCAAGATGCGTATCCGTGAAAAGTTTTTCGTCTCGTGGGTTGGTTTGCGCGGCGCTGTTCCCATCGTGTTGGCCACCTACCCGCTCATTGCCGGCATTGGAAAATCGCAGGATATCTTCAACTTAGTCTTCTTTATCTCGTTTACCTCGGTTCTGATACAGGGAACCACGCTTCCTGTTGTGGCAAAATGGTTGAAACTAACGATGCCCGTAAACCTGAAAAGAAAGTCGGTAATTGATTTAGAACAGGCATGGGGCACAAAATCGATCTATAAAGCGGTTCCCATAGATACCCGTTTTCATTGCATCGGGAAATCCATTGTGGACATGAAGCTCCCGAACACCATTATCATTGCCCTGATTGAACGCAAAAACAAATTCTTCTTCTCCGACGGCTCGACCAAAATCATGGACGGCGACGTACTTTACGTGATGGCTGACAACGAAAAAGCAATAGAAAGCCTCTATGCCTGCCTTTCATTGCAAACATAGAGGCCTCTGATTCATGTCATGGAGAAAATTATTCCCCGTTAATCTCATTCAGAATATCCTGAATATCGTCCTGGCATTGACCGCAGACAGTGCCGGCGGTTGTTTCGTCGCCTACCTCTTCTACCGTTTTCAACCCTTTCTCCCTGATCGCTTTCACGATGACGCTCTTGTAAATCTCGTTACAAGTGCAAATCAATATATCTTCTGCCATAATAATTTGTATTTAATCGAGTCCGAACAATTTCATATCCTCTTCCACCGTCGTAATGGTTTCTACCCCAAACTTCTCTTTGGCAACCGCCAATACGTTCGGTGTGAAGAATGCCGGTAAAGTAGGGCCGACGTGCATGTTTTTAATGCCAAGATAGAGCAAAGCCAGATGCACGATAATGGCTTTTTGTTCATACCAGGCAATGTTGAAAACAATCGGCAACTCGTTGATATCGTCCAAATTCAACACCTCTTTCAATTTCAACGCCACCACAGCCCACGAATAGGAATCGTTGCATTGCCCTGCATCCAACACGCGCGGGATGCCGTTAATGTCACCGAGATTCAATTTATTGTAACGGTACTTGGCACAACCCGAAGTGAGAATAACGGTATCTTTCGGAAGGTTTTGTGCAAACTCGGTATAATATTCACGCGATTTTTGACGAGCATCGCAACCCGACATAACCACCATTCGCTTAATGGCTCCCGATTGCACTGCCTCTAAAATTTTATCAGCCAATTGCAATACTTGGTTGTGTGCAAAGCCGATGGTAATTTCGCCTGTTTCGAGTTGCGTAGGAGCCGGGCATGTCTTTGCCAATGCAATAACTTCCGAGAAATCCTTTTGCCCGTTTGGCAAACGATCGGACAAATGCTTCCATTCGGGCATCCCGGTAGCTCCTGTCGTGAACACGCGATCGTTATAGGTAGTATCTTTTCGTGGCGGTACCAAGCAGTTGGTTGTAAATATAATTGGCCCGTTAAATGCTTCAAAGTCCTTAAGTTGTTGATGCCAGGCGCCACCATAGTTCCCCACTAAATGTTTGTATTTTTTGAATTGCGGATAAGCATTTGCCGGCAACATTTCGGAGTGTGTGTACACATCAATTCCGGTTCCTTCGGTTTGATCCAGCAACTCTTCCAGGTCCTTCAAGTCATGCCCGCTGATCAAAATCCCGGGTTTCTCCCCTACCCCGATCTTCACTTGTGTAATTTCAGGATTTCCATACTTGGAGGTGTTTGCTTTATCCAACAGTGCCATACCTTTCACCCCATGTTCGCCTGTTTTCAATACCCAATCAAGCACAGTATCTACGCTCATTTCGCGCGTGGTCATCACCAACGATTGCTCAATAAAATCGTACAATTCAGGCTCCTCATATCCAAGGTTGAAAGCATGTTCCACGTACGCGGCCAATCCTTTAACGCCATAAATCACGTATTGTTTCAGCGAACGGATGTCTTCATTAGCATCAGTTGATAGAACCCCCACTTCGCCATCCTTTGCTTCAAAATCTTCAATCGTCTTCCCGACCCAGTTAACGGAATCATGATCAAAATGAACATTCTTCAGTTGCCTTTTCAACGTATCACGCAAATCAATGCCTTTTTTAATGGCATCAACAAACATGTTTTGATCGAAATTAGCGTTCGTTATGGTCGAGAACAAAGAGTTCACAATAAATTTATCCTCCTTTTTCGTATCAAATCCTTGTTTGCGCGCTTCAATCGTCACAAACGAAAGTCCTTTACATACAAACAACAATAGATCCTGTAGGTTAGCCACTTCTTCTGTCTTACCGCAAACGCCACGAATGGTACATCCGGTGTTCTTGGCAGCTTCCTGACATTGATAACAAAACATTGACATATAAATAAATTTTGGATTTAGTTTTATGATTTTCAAATCAATACGTTTTCTCCTTTTGCATTATCACGCTTGCTTAGGAGCTTCTTATTTCGACTGCAAAAGTAGGCTATCACGAGTGGGAAAAACTGTAACATAGGTTACACCCGAGAGAAAATTATAGATTCTTGCAAATAGCAAGGTTCAGGATATTTCGAAGTTAAAGAAGATATGAAAACCCCTTTAGGGGGCTATTCCATTCTTCGATTAGGCAAATTTATCTTGGAACTCAGAAAGAATTTTCACTTCTCTATTCAGTTGGTTCTCTTTATTTCAAGCGCTTTAATGAGTCCACGCTTCAATCTGCCAACTAAATAAAATGAAAAAGGCTGCCTCTTGTCGAAACAGCCTCTTCTCTGATGGTTTATTGAGGGGTTGGCCCTTCTGAAACCTGTATGAGGTGTTCTGTATTGATCCATTTAGCGCAGGCTCTTCTGACCTGATCGGCTGAAAGAGATACATAATGTTGGGCAGCAATGATTGGTTCATTCAAAGGTAAATCCTTCATAGAACGGTTAAGTAGTCCCCTTGCAATGGCATTTTCACTCGATTCGGAAAGGGTTATTTCTCTGAGAAGCAATGATTTTGCCTGAAGTAACTCTTTGGGAGTGACATTTTGCTGCTGCATTTGTTTTAAATCCTTTGTAACGATGGCTTTGGCTTTCGAAACATTGGGTGGATCACAAGCAAAATTCACTTCGTATTCTGATCGGTGCTTCCCAATATCAAATGATGAACCCACATAATAAACTAATCCTGCGTTTTCACGGAGATCGCGGTAGAGGCGGGTGGCATAAAAGGCACCTCCTAAAACATGATTGGCAACATCCAGCGCATAACGATCGGGATTGGAACGGGTAATGGCCAAATTTTCGGCAAGAACGACTTTGTCCTGAACCCGACTGGCATCCGGCACATTCATTACGGTTGATTTATTTAAAGGTACAGGAGAAAAGTCCACCTGAGGTTTTGGTCCGATGGCTTTCCATTCACCAAAATATTTTTCAACAGCTTCTTTAGCCTTCGCAGGGTTCACGTTGCCTATGATCACAATCGTTGTCATATCGGGACGGAAAACATTCCGGTAATAATCCGCGATATCATTCATGTTTAGTGACATTACTGATTTTGGCGTTTCTTCCCGCAGCGCAGGGTCTTCTTTGGGCAAAAGCGCTTTATGAATGGCTCTCCCAAAAAGATAATCAGGGCTTTGTAACTGACCGGCTACCGTTGCGGCAGTTTGTTGTTGTACAATGGCAAAAGCTTGTGATGGCAAAGCAGGATGTAGTTCGTTGTCAGCTAACAACTGAATTCCTTTGTCGAAATGGTCGGCTAAAACATCGATTGAGAAACTGCTTCCTGCCGACTCGTTAGCCCCAATGTCGTCGAGCGCTTTCTGAAATGCAACTCGGTTCAATGTTGTTGATCCATATTCAAATAATTGGTTGAGTACATCATCAACGCCTTCTTTTCCTTTGGGCGTTTGCAAATCGGAATTACTTTTGATACTGCCGTAAATGCTTACGGTGTTGCTTATTTGCTCGGGTTGAATAATCAGTTTGATGCCATTGGGCAGACTGTCGACCACAGGATTGACAAAAGATGGAGGAATAGATAATCGGCCAATGGCTTTTTCAGCCCACGCAGGGAGTTTCACGCCTTTCGGATTTTTAGGAGCAAAAGATTCTTTTCCACCAAATCCCTTTTGTGAAATGGGTTTGCCCGAAGATTGAGGGGTTAAAATCACAAAGATGGCATGATTGGGGTTCAGGTATTCCTTTGCTACGCGATTAACATCATCGACCGTGACTTTTTTAATGGCATCTAAATCTTCTGAAGGCGATTGACGCCCTTCGACAGCAAGAGCTTGTGACCATACGGAAGCCAGTCCTGAAACAGAGTTTTTCTGGAATTCGAATGACGCAATCTCATCTCGTTTGGCTGCTGCCACCAGGTCCGAATCCACTCCGTTTTTAAGTTCAGCGTTCAATACAGCCGATACTTCCGAAAGCAGGTTTTCGGCATTAGCTCCTTTAGGGAAAACAGCTAAGCTGAACCCGATTCCGGCGTACCGTAATCCATTCATGGAGAAACCTGTATAAAGCGCTTTGCCTTCGGGAACGAGTGAATAAAGTTTCCCGCGATGATTGGATAATACATCTGACAATACCTGAGCCGCTGCATAATCAGGACTGTCAGTGCTCGGCATTCGGTAGGAAATGATGTCGAGTCCATAGGGTAAATCGGTTGTCAGATGAAGTGTGTCTGCTTTGATGGGCTGAAAATGAAATTCCGGTCGCGAGGGAAGTGCCTTGGAAGGAATATCTCCATACAATTTTTCTACCTCCGAAAGTGTTTTCTCGGGATCAATTCTACCCACGATAACTAAAATGGCGTTGTTGGGGACGTACCAGTCGTTGTGAAACCGTTGAAGCATCGCTCCGGTTGTTTTGTCAAAGGAAGGGCGCGTTCCGAGTGCATCATGCGCATAAGGCGTCCCTTTAAACATTTCAGCCAAAAGCTTTTTGTAAAATACATATTGCGGGTTTGATAAATCACTGGCCACTTCTTGTTCGATAGCGCCTCGTTCTTTGCTCCATAATTCCTGACTATCCAACACACCTCTCATCCGAATAGCTTCGATATGGAGTGCAATGTCCAAATCTTCTGCCGGCACGGTGAAATAGTATTGCGTGACCATTTGTTGAGTATCCGCATCGAAATCGCCACCCATGGCAGCCGTGATATCAGCCAATTGGTCGGCAGAGAGTTCAGGACAACCTCGAAACATCATGTGTTCCTGAGCATGAGCCATCCCTGGGAATCCATCCGGCGCTTCATCAGAACCAACCAGATAATTCATCTCGGTGGTCACTACCGGCGCAAGAGGATTTCTGATAATAACTACTCGTAACCCGTTTTTAAGGGTATGACGGAGTACTGTTTCGTTATTGCTATTGGTTGCCATGACCTTTGCCGTCAAGGGCAAAACCAAGAGAAATGCAAGGAAAATACCAAATTTTTTTCTCATAAGATCATTGTTAATTAATTGATAGATGTCACGTTTCACCAAGTTGTAGATGAGTGTTGAAAACTTGATCTTGCAAATATCGTATTTTATTTTGATTTGTTCTGGGTTTTGATCTTTCTATCGAAAGATTGTGGCAAATAAGGATCATTCTTATGGAGATACTTCGGTTCATAGGCTTAGCATTTTTAAGCTGTATTCTTTTGTGTTTCAGTGGTTTTGTTTATGTTGTTTTTATCAAGCACCGATAAACGGAACTTCTTGAAATCGTTGTATTTGCTTTGACATCATCTCGTAAATTTCCTCTTCAGCACAAGTTACGCTTTATTAAACTGCCCCAAATAGGATGATAGATTCTTGCTAATAACAGGGGTTAGGAAGACCAAATTGATTCCGTACTACCAATTGCAGCAGCAAAACAGTATATTTGTACTAAAAATGAAAATATGACTACCGGTTCACTCCCTAAAAGCCCTCTCTTCAAAGATATTCCAACCGAACAGTTGGAGTATCTTCTGTTGCCCTATCAATCATTAATATCGTATGAGAAAGGAGATATTGTTGCTTTGCAGGGAGATCGATGTTCCGCCCTAATGATGATTATCGATGGCTCGGTACGTTGCGACATGACGGATCCTGCAGGTAAGATGGTGACTATCGCTATTCTAAAGGCGCCCGATATTTTGGCTCCTGCATTTATTTACGCCACCAACAACTTCTTCCCCATCAACATTACCGCGCTCACGCCATTATCCATTCTGACAATTGGGAAAGAGAGCTTCAGCAGATTGCTGCAAGAAAACGTGAAAATGTTAGACAACTACCTCCGTATGATTTCAGATCACACACAATTTCTGAGTGACAAAATTCGTTTTCTGAAATTTGGCACCATTAAAAGCAAACTGGCACTCTTTTTCTTGGAGAAAATGAGAGACACAGGCTCCAATCACTTTATCATAACAGAAAGTCAACAAGCCCTTGCCGATCTTTTTGGTGTCACGCGTCCTGCTTTAGCCCGCACCATCAGCGAAATGGTCGAAGATATGATGATTGCTGTTGACAAAAAGCAAATCTCCGTCTTGAATCCTTCTGGTTTGAAACACCTTTGCATTTAAAATGACACAGCGGCTACTTCGCTCTGAAGCAGCCGCTGTTTGGCAAAGAAGAATTATCGCTGAAATTATTTCATAAATAACAATTCACGATATTTTGGCAAAGGCCAAATCTCATCGTCAATTACTTCTTCCAATTTGTCGATATGATAACGGATTTTGTCCAAATAAGGACGAACAGTCGTGCTGTAAGCAAACGTTCTTTCTTCCACATTCTCGATACTATTGGCTACTTTACGAGCCTCAACCATCTCATACGTCATGGTTTTAATTGCTAAGATACGCTCCCCGATTTCACGCACTAAATTTTTACTATCAGCCGATAGCTTTTCAAATTCTTGGGTGTCGAAAACGTCTTTAATGCCGCGAATATTATCGATCAACCGGTTTTGATAAGCAATGGCAGTCGGCACAATATGATTGATAGCCAAATCACCAAGAACGCGTGCTTCAATTTGAATTTTCTTTGTAAACTTCTCGAACTCAATTTCAACACGGCTGTGTATCTCAATTTCAGAATATACACCTAAGCTGGTAAGCAATTTAACAGCATCTTTTTCAAGATATTTTTTAATTGCATCTGGAGCAGAGGTGATGTTTGTCAAGCCACGTTTTGCAGCTTCATCTACCCACTCTTGTGAATATCCGTCACCTTCAAAACGAATGGCACGAGACTCAATAATCAACCGTTTCATTACTTGGAAAATGGCTTCGTCTTTCCCTTTTCCTGATGCAATTACAGTATCCACTTCATCCGCAAATTTGGTCAACTGATCGGCAATCACAGCATTCAAAACCGTCATTGCAGCGCCACAGTTGGCAGAAGAGCCTACTGCACGGAATTCAAAACGGTTTCCTGTAAAAGCAAAAGGCGAAGTTCTGTTACGGTCTGTACTATCTAACAAGATATCAGGAATACGACCAATCCCTAATTTCAAAGCGGTTTTTTCTTCCGGTGTCATGCGCGAATCCGACACTTTCTCAGCTAAATTGTCGAGCATGTTGGTCAAATACGTACCCAAGAATACGGATAGAATAGCAGGAGGAGCTTCATTAGCACCCAGACGGTGCGAGTTTTCGGCGCTCATAATGGAAGCACGCAATAAATCCTGGTTTTGATGTACTGCCTTCAACGTATTGACAATGAATGACAGGAACAACAAATTTCCTTTTGGATTTTTTGCAGGGCTATAAAGGTTTACGCCGGTATCGGTACTCAAGGACCAGTTGTTATGTTTTCCCGATCCGTTTATGCCTGAAAATGGCTTTTCGTGAAGAAGAATTGCAAAATTATGCTTTGCTGCTACATGTTTCATCAAATCCATTACGATCTGATTATGATCATTAGCCAGGTTTGCTTCTTCAAAAATTGGAGCACATTCAAACTGGTTAGGCGCCACTTCGTTGTGTCTCGTTTTCAAAGGAATTCCTAATTTATGACCTTCCAACTCCAATTCGCTCATAAATGCCATAACACGAGTCGGAATGGATGCAAAATAATGATCTTCCAATTGTTGATCTTTTGCTGAAGCATGACCCATCAGCGTACGGCCTGTCATAGCCAAATCAGGACGAGCACTATATAATGCCTTGTCAATTAAGAAATATTCCTGTTCCCAGCCTAAATTGGCATTGACCTTCTTAACGTCTTTGTCAAAATATTGGCACACACGAACAGCAGCCTTATCAACAGCGCTCAAAGCGCGAAGTAAAGGAGTTTTATAATCTAACGCCTCGCCGGTGTAAGCAATAAAAATGGTAGGAATGCACAATGTTTCGCCTACAATAAAAGCAGGAGAAGAAACATCCCAAGCTGTATAACCACGAGCTTCAAAAGTATTGCGAATACCACCACTTGGGAAAGACGATGCATCCGGCTCTTGTTGTATCAATAATTTGCCGGAAAAGCGTTCCAACACTTCGTTGTTTTCGCCAAAGTCAAGCATCCGCTCATGCTTTTCTGCTGTAGCGTCGTTTAGTGGCTGAAACCAGTGTGTATAATGTGTTGCACCACGTTCTTTAGCCCATTTGCACATACCTGTTGCAACTTGATCAGCCACTTTTCGATTGATGGTCGTTCCATCTTCAATTGCTTCAACTACGGCGTTGTAGGCTTCTTTTGAGAGATAGACCTGCATTTTTTTTCTATCGAAAACATTGATGCCGTAAAAATCGGCAAGGTTCGGAGGAGTTTGTACCTCAATAGGTGTCCGGGTTACAACCTCTTGCAACGCGGAAAAACGTAATTTTGCCATGATCATTTCTTTATTTAAATTTTATAGCGACAAAGATAGAATATCTTTTTTATATACCCCCTATTCCAGAATTGTTTTTTGAAAAAATAATAGTTAAATCGGTTTTAGCCTCCCTTTTTGACAGAAATATAGGCATAAAACGAACATTTTGATCAACACACCCCCTATAATGGCACCTTTAGACACTTCCTTCTTCTGTCGGATAACGCGCCCAAGCCTTAAAGAATCGAATGGCCGATAAAAAAAGGGGGATTCCCATAAAAAGATAGAAGAATGACAAGTCATAGTTGGGTGTAACATGACTATAGCGGAGTAAAAGTCCTCCTGAAATCATCAACATCATAAGAATATAGGAACGCTTACTGAAAAAAGAGAATATATACGGTCTGCTTTTCGAGAGTGAAATAATGCGTGAAATGTGTTTTGAAGAGATGCGCACAAAAAGCAACCTGAAAAACAGAACACCGCCAACAAAAGATCCTATCGTCTCAAGTTTCCAGCCTCTACGTGGCACAAAATAAGCTATACCCCGCCAAAACAACATTCCACTTGCTACAAGCCAAACAATAGCAGCTACAAATAGTAAATGCCGTTTATCAATACGTAAAATTGTTAGCTCCATAAACCCGCTCTCATTTTGTGTCAATCGATCTTTGATACAACTCTGCCACAAAAATACAGTAAAAAGTCATCGTTACAACATGGTTATCGGATGAACAAAATAAATTAACTTTGTAGACTCATTTTTCAAGAACAAATATCCTTCTATTCCATTATCATTCAAAATTATGGACACAAAACTGAATATCGCTGTCGTGGCCGGAGGAGAACAATCCGAAGTGGTTGTCTCGATAAAAAGCGCCAAAGGAATTGTTTCATTCATGGATCAATCACGATATAACCCATTTATAGTGGTAATTGAAAAAAATAATTGGCACGTTTTGTTGGATGATGACTCTACGCTTCCTATCGATAAAAATCAATTTACTTTTCAACTCAATCATCAGAAAATCCATTTTGATTGCGCCTATATCACCATTCATGGGATTCCGGGGGAAGACGGACGTTTGCAAGGTTATTTCGAAATGATTGACATGCCCTATACGTCGTGTAATGTACTTACTTCTGCTTTGACTTACAACAAATTTGTTTGCAACAGCTTTCTTAAAGGATTTGGTATTTCTGTCGCACCGTCCATTCGCTTATCCCGACAAGAAAACGTTCAAAGTGATAAGATTGTTGCAGAAATTGGTCTTCCTTGTTTCGTGAAACCAAATTTGGGTGGATCAAGTTTCGGCGTCACCAAGGTGAAATCAGCGCATGAAATGGATCCCGCCATTCAAAAAGCCTTCAATGAATCAAACGAAGTGCTAATAGAAAGTTTTTTAGCAGGTACCGAAGTGACCAATGGCATCTTCAAAACACAAAAAAGACAAGTTGTATTTCCAGTGACAGAGGTTGTTCCCAAAAACGAGTTTTTCGATTTTGATGCCAAATACAAAGGAGAGTCGGAAGAAATTACCCCTGCCCGCATTTCACCTGAACTTACACAAGCAATACAGCAAACCACTTCTAAAATATATAATCTTTTGAATTGCAGAGGAATAGTTCGTATTGATTATATTATTACCGAAGGTGACAAAATCAATTTATTGGAAGTGAACACGACACCTGGTATGACGCCTACCAGTTTCATTCCCCAACAAATTCCTCATGCCGGATTGGCTGTTTCGGACGTTTTGTCTGAAATTATTGAAGATTCGATCGCTCATATTCACGCATAATTTTACTTTACCTCATTTTTATGGATATTCAAATTCCATCTCTCGAATATCTTTCACAAGCAGCAAAATTGCTTATCCCTTTTTTGCACGAATATAAGGTTATTGCTTTTTATGGCTCAATGGGCGCAGGTAAAACAACCTTTATCAATGCGCTATGCAACGAATTGGGTGTTACTGACAACATGAACAGTCCTACTTTTTCCATTGTAAATCAATACGATGTGAAAGGAAAAAATTCTATTTATCATTTTGATTTTTATCGTATCAACCGCATCGAAGAAGCGTTCGATTTTGGTTATGAAGACTATTTTTACAGTGGTAATTATTGCTTTATCGAATGGCCTGAAAAAATAGAGTCTATTTTACCCACCGATACCTTAAAAGTATATATTTCAGAACAAGAAGACGGCTCCCGCTTAATTTCTTTTTGAACCTATAGAGGGTTTTATTTAGGTCACCTCTACCCCACTCTTATGTATATAACTTGTTGGAAGATACCAATAATGAAAAGAGAAGACTAACTTCTTATCTTCCTGTAACTTCTTAATATTTTCTTTGAAACTATTTAGGGTCTGCTGAAAAACGCTGAAAGCGATTAAGGTGATTAGCCTTCGGTGAAACCGGAGGATCATAAACAACGGA
>DAIDKM010000066.1 GCA_027450045.1 Paludibacter sp.
AGACTTGAACTAATAATCTGTCATTCTTGCGACAAAGGGAGCTTTCACCCACCATTTTACTTTTTGATTCTTCAAATAATCATTGATTATAAGTATATTATCATACTATCGCCAATTATGATACATTACAACTTCAGTTAAACTGCTTTGTCTTTTATGATTTTGTCGATTCTTCTAAAAAGGATTTACTTACCCAATATTTTTCCCCGTTTGGAGCTGCAATCCGTTTACATTTGGCTTTTAAAAACTTTACTAGCATATTATAATATGCTTTCAATTCGTCTGGTGCTTTAAACTCTTCATACACATCAGAATCATAATGCATGTAGCGTGCATAATAAAACATGATTGTGGATTTATGTTTTATGGCAGCATCCTCGGCGAACCCTCTGTAAAATGAAATATGAATATAAGGTCCTCCTGTCCGCTGATCAATTTTATATTTTGGGCCACCTATGTCTAATTTACGGAGTACCATCGGCTCAGTTTGAAAGGAAGGAGCAATAATATAAAACCCTACCACTTTTGTATCAATACATCCACTCAACTCTTCTTTAGTCTTAATGATTTCATATTTAGGGGTGTCATATATTAAATCTGGAATGAATTTTCCTTCATTTGCGGATATAAAGTCAAATAATTCCTCTCTTTCGCTATCGCTAATATAAAATTTCTCTTCTGGCATAATTAATTTCCTCCAACTTTATGTGTTTCAAAAGGAATCCCCAATGTCTTATATTCTTCTTCCCGTCTGAGATTTCGGCTACTATTGGGTCTTCTCTCTGCTTCATATATTTTTATTGTCTTTTTGGCATTAGGATCAATCACCTGTACATCAGGTCTTCTATTGGATCCCTCTACCTGAATCTTCTTTTCAGTAACAACTCGCATTCCAGGATTTTCTTGTGATGCTTTTTCTGAAAGGCTTTTCACCATTGCCTGATGATCCGGCTTCCCTTTGGCTCTGATTTGGCGCAAGATTAACGAGGTGTATCTTGTGCCCAAAACCAATGTGGTTTGTAACCACAAATGAGTTGAAAAACTGATTCAAACAACGTTCAGCGTTAGCTAATTTCCAGCTACGCCTAAACTTGAACTAATAATCTGTCATTCTTGCGACAATAAAGGGATTAATAAGTTCCATAAGGCCATCTGCTTTTATCATGCGGATATAATTCATACCAATATTTAGGTTTTGTATGCTGATCATTAGAAGGGAAATAACGATGTATTATAACCTCTTCTCGAGATATTGAATCAGATAGGTATTTACTTGATTCTTGAATAATCAAAGAATCGGATGAAAGTTTTAATATTTTATATCTGTGAAAACAACAATGCTCTAATAAACACCCTCCATCATATATTTTGAGTGAATCTTTAGTCATTCTATACAATAATGGTTTGTCAATAATTACATCATTGTAATACATAAACATTCTATTTTGATTATCATCAATAAAGTACTCATCGCATGTACTATCCTTTGAGAAATAGAGGCCTAAGCACATTTTTTGAATAGGAGGATAGGTCTGCCAAAATTTGGTAGAATTATTTGTCAGATATTTTAAAGGGAATAACTGGTTTTTACTTTCTGAAGATTTAGAAGCAAAACAAGAATTGAATGACATAACAAACAGCAAACAAAACAATATGTTTTTCATTACTATGATTATTTATTAATTATGATGTACATCGCATTGTACTTGCGTCACTCACTACCAGTGTTTTTCATTATTTGCATTTGCAATATGTTGTTATATGGTTAGTAATCTTTATTTGATTATTCTTGAATACATAAAAAGTAATTTTTATTTGAGGGCAATTCCAATTCCTTTCTTTAAAATAAAAATCATCACCATATTCCAATGTAATCATGTTTAGTAATTTGTTTTTAATATAAAACATTTTACTGTTATCGGATAAACTGACCAAATCAGTTGTAACTGCCTTAAAAGTATTTAGGTCAATAATTAACCACTGGTAGAAGTTTGTTGATAAACCAGATGCTCCGATTTGGCGCAAGATTAACGAAGTGTATCTTGCGCCCAAAACACAATGTGGTTTGCAACTACAATCAGTTGAAAAAAACGGATTCAATTTTCAGTCCAAGCTACGGCTATGCCTAAACTTGTGCACCAAGTGAGGCCGTCACTCAATTTAAGCAAAAAGAATATCAGTGCAACAAATAGAAGCTTATCGATAAAGATAAGTGACGGCCTCACTAAACAATTCCGCATATTATGTTGTTCGGTTTTTATTTGACGCTTCAAAAATAACGAATTTTATTCAATATCACTTGATTTCTACAAAAAAGCGACAGCAACTGATATTAAAACAAACAGATCGGACAACTTTCAGCCATTCAATCAGTAGGGCATAAGAAAGAGGAGCTGGTGCGTTCTTGTTTTTTACTATCTTTCTGTTGTCGGTTTATACCACCACTTTCATCACGGCCGGGGTAAAGTCTAAGATGCTGGCAGGGGCGATAGCAATGGATATTGTCATCAAATAGAGTGTCAAAATATTACTACGGGTAAAATAAATTTACTATCAGGTCTGTTGTAATTACAATCCTTCCTGTTGAATATACTATCGGGTTTATTGTATTTACAATACTCCCTATTCAATTTACTATCAGGTCTATTGTATTTACAATCTTCCTTATTGAATATACTATCGGGTCTGTTGTATATACAATACTCCCTATTCAATATACTATCAGGTCTGTTGTAATTACAATCCTACCTGTTGAATATACTATCGGGTTTATTGTATTTACAATGCTCCCTATTCAATTTACAATCGGGTCTATTGTAATTACAATCCTTCTTATTGTAATTACTATCGGGTCTATTCCATTTTTTCCAACCCATATTTTATGACAAACAACAATCATTCATGATTTATTTCATTGTTTTGGTGATAAATACGGAACGGCATCACGCTGTCCCATACCTGACTAATCCAAAACAACACCGAGGGTATCGTTAGGAAATATCATTGCCGACATGAGTCAGGGGAGCCATAATGGAGGAAAAAGAAGAGCTGTTTTTTAGTAAGGAAATCAGCAAGATTATTCGTTGCTTTTCTCTCACTTCGGTAACTTACAAAAAGAGTATAGGACACAAAATCTGTTCTGTAAACTTCCCATTTCCCGATATCTTCTTCTAATTTCAGATCCTTACCGGCTACTTTTTGATTAGTTCTATTTCGGGCAAAACCCAAGAGAGGAATTTCTTTTGTTATCCACCGGATAAATCCGGCGGCAATTCATAAACATCCATTCCTTCATAATGTTTCAGTGTTTGAGTTGCCTCCACATTTATGTGGAGGATAAAAGATGCGAACCATCTATGACTTTAGTCAAAGCCTTTGTGCTTTCTGTGAAACAAAATTACTAAACAATAGGCAATAGGGAACCGCAGAGGCAATAGGCAACTTCAGAGGGTTAGGGTCAAAGGAATCTGTAGATCTGAAATGACTACAAAAGAAAGAGGCTGTATCAAAAGCGATGCAGCCTCTTTGCTATTTATACTTACTGATCTTGAGGTTAAAAGTCCCCTCCACGGGATTTAATGCTAAAACCGCAAAGCTAAAAGAAATCTCCTAATCTACAGATTCATTAACCATTCATCGTTCTTTACGTGTTTTACAATCCAAAACCTCCGCTTTTTTGTTTCACTTCCTCCTGATTAGATTGTGTTTGTTTCTTGACCACTTGTTTACCGGCGTTGAAGTGATAATTGACTTCAAAGAAGACAAGATTCTTGATCAGATTGAGGCTGTTACTCGACATCTGGTAATAGTTTCCTGCTTGCGTCAAATTGGTTTGTTCATACTTCAATCCCATCTTCACAGGCGGCATAAAGAGCAACGTGATGTTCAGCTTTTGTTTCATCAATGCTTTTTGCAGGAAGAAGACCACAAGGTCGTTGTTATTTGTCGTATATCCCTGAATGGCAGCATCCCGATACATCTGTTTCTGTAATACCAAACCGGTGTTGATGCCTAATTTCTGATTCACATACACCAATGTCGAATTCCATCTAAAGTTATGTTGTGTAGTTCCTTCTCCGTTGTAGGAAATGTGATTGCTGAAAATATCCATCCAGTTTTGCCAGAACAGTGTTTTTCCAAATGGAACGGTAAAATTCAACTGAACACCGTATTGTTCGTAATGATCGGCATTGACATTGCCCGAATAATATAGATTTCCTTCCTGGCTGATGTAATTGGCTATGTTTTTGTTCTCAAAATTATAATAGGGTTCAATTGTGATGGCGTTCATGATGTGAAACTCCAAACCGGCTGTATTGTAAATTGACGTTTTGAGCGCCGGATTTCCTACCGACCACATTAACGAGTCCATAGCAGTTTTGAAAGGTGATAACTGATCAATGCCCGGATAGTTTACCGTGGCATGGAATTTGGCAATCACATTAAATTTCTGACTTGGTATATATTGAATGTTAGCATAAGGCAGGAAAGCTCCCTGCGTATTTTGAGATCCCTGATAGCGCTGTGAGTATATTTCAACAATGCCGCCCGCCTTCAATCGCCATTGTTTTGCCGGTTGATAATTGGCGTACAAGGAGAAACGATTGTGTATCTCTTTATAGGTAAATGTACTGCCGCTTTGTTTGCTGACGCTGTTTTGGCCTACAAATCCATAACCCAGATCGGTTGAGAACGTCGGTGTAAACTGGTAGGAATAGGTGCCGTTGAAGCGTACGTAATCGGTTGATTTATTAATATGACTATTGCTGAAAAATTGATCTTGTGCAAAGTAATCGTTGCTGACATTGCCATTATGGCTATAGCGCAAATCACTTGCTACGCTGCTCTTGTCATTATATTTTGCATTGTAGGTGATTGTCGTTTGCCATTGATCGGTATTGCTATGACTTTGTGTGGTTGATGAACTTTGACTGGTAGGCGTTCCATTCACGGAGTTGATCATATTATAATCAAACAGGTTGTTTTGCTGATTTCCGTAATAATTCACTTCCGCCGATATGGTTTGGTCCTTTGCAAGGGTATAGTCGCTTCCCAGACTGATACCACTGCTTCTTGGACGTATCGTCCCATTGGGATTTTTATAATCAAAAGGTGGTGTGGTCGATACCACTTGCCCATAACTTTTTGTATAAGCAACCGGAATCCCCAGATTTCCGCCGAATCCCCAGCCGGAGACATATACATCGAACTTTTTATACGTATAGGTAAGATTCATGTTGCCATAATCCTGTGCAAAAGGGAACTTCCCGTTACTATTTACCACATCGAAAAAAGCCGTATTACCTATGAAAAAATCAACGCCTGAATAATCCTTCTTCAGTATAATGTTTATTACGGCGCTATAACCGTCGGTAGCATATTTTCCAACAGGATCTTTGATGACTTCAATCCGCTCGATGCGTTCGGGGGCAAGGTTTTTTGCCATGGTTTGATCTTTCTCAACGCCATCTACTAATATAAGGACATTGGTTTTGCCGTCAACGCTGATCGATTTATCGTAACGGTTGAAGTTCACTCCATTTAGCTTCCCCAGCAATTCCGACGAAGAGGATGTGCCGGCACGCAACTCCTTGGTAATGGTAAATACGTCACGATCTATCTTGTTTTGACGTGCATTCCCTTTCACGGATATTTCCTTCAGCTCTTTCGCATCTTCATCCATCAACACCGTTCCCATGTCGCGATCTTTGAAGGCAACTTCGTAGCTTTTGTAGCCCATAAAGCGAATGCGAATCTTAGCGGTTTTTTGTGGCGGGGTAATTTCAAAATAACCTTTCGAGTCGGTGATGCAGCCAAGAAGCAAACTATCTTTTGCCGAAAGCAATTCCACCGTTGCAAATTCTATCGGTTGTTTGGTTTGCCTGTCTTTTACAGTTGCCGAAATATCGGCTGCGCTTTTTGCTGCAAACAGGAACATGCAGCTTGATAATAACGCAAATACGGATAAAAATAATCGTTTCTTCATATCAATCATGTAAAAATTAAGGGTGAATGTACTTATTAGACGTAATCGAAAGCGCGTTTGGATGAATCTCTGTCTGATTTTTTCTGAAGGAAAAACGTATCTGTTGAAAAGAATGCGATCCATACGCTATTTCCTTGCGATAAATTATATTAGTGTATCATTGCATTAATACACTGCAAAAATAGAACAGATAGTTGGAAGAAGAAATAGTAAAATTGTTTTTTAGTATAGTTTAATCATTATGGCAAAGATGCACCATTTGAAATGGCATCATCGAGAGACCGTCACAAGTTATCGGGAATCAAAGTCAAGACGACTTTAACCGGAAAACAATGAAGTAAAATAAGGTATAAAGTGAGATTTTCACTTAAAAGTGATCGCGCGTTCATCATTTCAATACAAAATAGGTTAACTTTGCAGCCTGTTATTATAGGGTATAATTTCTATGCTTATGTGACGGTTTATCAACTTTCAGCAATCGAACTCACGTAAATTAAAAAAATTTCAATGAAACGAGTCCCGATTTTCGAGACGAGTTCCATACGATCTTTAAAAACAAATTATTAACGTATGAAAGCACTTCGGTCTGTTTCTCTTTTCTTCTTCATTTTCTTGTGTTTAGCCGGTACAAATTATTCAACAATCAAAGCACAACCGGTTTATGTAGCACCAACACTTCCGACAATCCCGGATAAAACATTCAATATTCAGAATTATGGTGCAGTTGGCGATAATGCAACAGACAATACCAACGCCATACAGGAAGCAATTAATGCTGCAGTGAATGCCGGTGGAGGAAAGGTTGTTGTTCCTGCCGGAGTTTACTTATGTGGTCCGATCCGGTTTGCAAGTAACCTGAATTTACATATCGACTCTGCCGCGATTCTCAGAATGTTGCCAATGGGTAAGTATCCCGGTGGAATGAAAGAGGGAATCGCTTTTATCAGCGGTTCAAAACTTCACGATGTTGCCATAAGCGGTAAGGGAACGATTGATGGTCAGGGAAGTCCCTGGTGGCCTTATGCAAAAACACAAGGTGTAAGACGTCCCCGGATGATTGCTTTGAGTAGTTGCGAAAGAGTTTTGATTGAACAGGTGAAATTGATGAATTCGCCGATGTTTCATATTGCTATTGGTGGTAAAAACGGGAATGTAACGGTACGCGACGTGATTATTCGTGCTCCGGCATCAACCGACCCGGTGAATCCAAGTCATAATACCGATGCCTGCGATGTAAGTGGAACAAACATATTAATCAAAAATTGTGATGTTAGTGTGGGAGATGATGACTTTACATGTGCCGGAGGAACTTCAAATGTACTCATTACCGGTTGTACCTACGGCAATGGCCATGGCGTTTCGATAGGGAGTCCGACAAGAGGAGGTATATCGAATTTTACCGTTGAAAATTGCACCTTCACAAATACGGATTGTGGCATTCGCATCAAATCGGATCGTGACCGTGGTGGAATACTTCAAAACATAACTTACCGAAACCTTCGTATGACAAATGTCGGTATTCCCATTCTGATCTATGCCACCTATATGGCAAAGGAACGTCAATATCGGGATTTGCAAAAGATAACGCCTGAGATTGCCGAAACATATCCTTCGGCGCCTGTTACGGAGTTAACGCCTACCTATCGTAACATCATTTTTAAAAATATAACCGCAACTGCAGCTAAGGGAAAACGTGCCGGTTTAATTTGGGGATTACCTGAAGCACCTATATCCAATGTGCTCTTTCAAAATGTCAATATCATTGCCGACAAACCTTTCGGTATTTTCTTTGCCAATGATGTCAAACTATTGAATTGTAAGATAATGACTAATTGGGGTAAAAATAAGCTAGCGCTTACCCATGCAAAAGTGACGATATATGGAAAAGAAGTTCACTGAGTGAGACTGTCACTAAACATGATTATTGAAATAAGGGAATAAGGTTTTTAGTTTGGAAACCTTATTTTCGTTTTCCAACCTTAGTAGCCTGATTCAACAGATAAAAGCCAACCTTATTCCCCTATTTTACTTGCAAGTTTCAACGTAAACATTCCAAATAAAGGCTTCACTACAAAGCCAAAAACAAAACAGTATGATTTGTGAAATGACAGAACACGATGGTGTAACCGTTCTCGAAATTTATAAGATGGGGCTTGATATGAGAAATGCCACCTTCGAGACGAATGTTCCTTCATGGAGCGATTGGGATGCAAACCACATCAGCCATTCACGATTCGTCTATGTTGAAAACGAAAAGATTCTTGGATGGATTGCTCTTTCTCCTTTTTCCAAACGATTGGTTTATAAAGGCGTTGCAGAGGTAAGTGTTTATGTTGACACCCACGCTCTCAGGAAAGGCATTGGCTCATTCCTGATGGAAAAAGTGATAGCATCATCCGAAGAGCAAGGTATTTGGACATTGTGTTCAAGCGTTTTCTCAACCAATATGGCAACCCTGAAACTTCATGAGAAATTCGGATTCAGGGTTATCGGGTACCGAGAAAGAATTGCCAAACTCGACGATACCTGGAAAGATACCATCTTATTGGAAAGAAGAAGTAAAAAGGTGGGATTATAATCTTGTGCTTTATAGAGGAGCTATTTAAGTGGTAGGAAATAATTAGCATCGTGAAATCTTCTTCGTTGTACCCGGCTTAGTTTCATTTAAACGAATCCAGTACCCTTCTCCATTTGGAGAAGGTGGCCGAAGGGCGGATGAGGTCAGAAGGAAGAACCAACGATCATCATTAAAACACGTCATTATACGGTTCATATTATTTAGATTTGCACTCCCGCTAAATACCAAGCATTGATTTTATCTTTATCTCGATGAAAACATTACTGACTATACTTGTCTCTTTCTGGATGGGACTATCTTGTTTTGGACAAGAAATTGAATTTTCTGGTTCGTTGAATACTTCTTCGGAACAACGCTTTCAGAACGCTTATGGTTTTGGTCTTCAATACCAACAAGATTTAAGTCGAAAATTCAAGATTGGTCTTGGTTTGCATTATAACTTTAATAATGCAAGTTTTGATCATATTCCATATATTGATGCAGCTCCAAATCTGCTTGTTGCCGAAATGATTCATTCCACTGCAAAACGTATCTCAATCCGGTTCAATATTCAGGGCTTGTTGATGAATACCCGGTATGTATCCTTGTCACTTGGGCCGGAGATTAGTTACAATTTTCTGTGGGGGAAAGATCAGAAAGAGAGAAGGATAGGACAAATTTCTCCTATTTATGATACCCTCATTTCAAATCAGTATACCTTCACACAAAACAATGATTTAACGGAAAAGATAGGTATCGGGTTTATTTCAACAGCAGAAATCAAAGAATTTATTGCAAAACCCTTATCCTTATGTGTCACCATTCGACCGGAATTATTGTTAGGCAAGACGGAACCTCTTATTGGAGCAGAACAACCTGTATTTTCAGGCGTGTTAGGTTTCACGGAATTTCAAATCGGATTGAAGTATCGGTTTAAGAAATGAAACGAGTCCCGTTTTGCGGGACGAGTTCCATACGACCTCTTTAAACAATTTATTCACGTATGAAATCCCCATGTTTTACCAAACACCTATATACATGAAAATAAAGCAACAGGGGATTCCATTTGTCCTTTAAAATCAAAATTATTTACAAATGAAACATGAATTCATGTCACCGTCAGAAAGATGTTTTTGTCTGATCGCTAAATTTGGGAATGTTGTTTCAATAAATCAAATTGGATGTTTGTATTTAAAATGAAATTCCCTACTTTTGTCGAAAATTTTTTGGGAAATGGGAAAGGTCTTAGCATATCCTTCATCAGTGATAGCTTATTTTTTATTCTTGCTTATCATTTGCTTGTTTCAGCCTATCCAATGGATAGCTTTTAATCTATTTGGTTATCAAGTACATAAAAAAAGCGTTGACTATTTGAATTTCTTTTTATTACAAATCTTATACGTTACATTCTCGCATTCTGAAGTTGAAAACCGTGAGTTAATTCCGGAGGGAAAACCCCTCATTATTGTGTCGAATCATCAGGGATGGTACGATATTATAGGAATTGGCTGGTTTTTGCGTCAATTTCATCCTAAATTTGTGAGCAAGATTGAACTTGGTAAAGGCATTCCAAGTGTATCGTACAATTTGAATCATGGCGGTTCCGTGTTGATTGACAGAAAGGATCCCAAACAAGCATTGCCTGCTCTGAAAAAAATGGGAGAATACATTGAAGCGAATAGTCGTTCTGCCGTTATTTTCCCTGAAGGTACCCGATCGAAAGATGGAAACCCAAAGTCTTTTACTTCCAATGGATTGAAGATATTATGTAAGTATTCACCAAATGCTTATGTGGTACCCGTTACCATTAATAACTCTTGGAAAGTATTCCGATATGGAACTTTTCCTCTCGGAATTGGCAATAACGTAAAGTTTACAATTCATCCTCCCTTGAAAATCAGTGAATACGATTTCAAAACGTTGTTTGAAAAAACCGAACAAGCAATTGTTGACGGTATTATCATTTAATGCTATTTATCATGTTCCGTCAAATTTGCAATCCTACGGTGAAATGAAGTGTGAGCACAAATGATGGACTCACTCAACAAAGTTTTGTAATTTCTGATTCAGATTTCAGGCATTTTTGTATCCCTCCAGACTTGTTATTTCCCACATTATAGCCTTTACGAACACAATAGGTTCTTGTAAAAAATGCTAATGAAGAATATTTTCTTTATTTGCGCTCTACATTTGCAACTCAAGTATTTGTGGTTTGAATAATCAATGGTTTTAAATCAACATAATGCTTGATTATTGCCTCTTAATATTATTCTCTTCACATTACTTCAAACCCATGGACACATCCGCAACACTTGTTAAAAATCTCGCCGACCAATATGGTCGAAGCAGACATAACCTGTTGCCGATTCTGCAAGGAGTCGTTGAACAGGAAAAGTATTTGTCTGAATCTTCAATGATTGAAATTGCCAGGGAGCTCGACATGCCTGCTTCCGAAGTTTACGGCACCGCTACCTTTTATTCTTTCTTGGAACACAAAAAAATGGGACGCTACATCATTCGTGTCTGCAAAACCATTACGTGCTCCATGAAAGGAAAGAATCAGGTTTTACTGGCTATAGAGGACATGTTGAAAATCGATGTTGGTGAAACAACCCCCGATGGAACTTTTTCGTTACTTCAGACTAACTGTCTGGGCTTTTGTCACAAAGCGCCTACCATGCTTATAAACAATGATGTTTATACGGACTTGACGCCGGAAAAAGTGAGAGACATTTTAAGCGAGTATCTTACTAAAAGCAAGGAAGGAGGACAAAATGGAAACTAATCATCAACTAAAAAGAGCCGATTTCATTTTTAAGAACGAAAATGATTGGAAAGAAGTCTTGAGAAAGAACATCAATCGTCCACCTCACGAATTAATCAATGAATTGATCAGTTCGGAACTGAAGGGCAGGGGCGGAGCCGGTTTTCCTACCGGATTGAAATGGAAACTTTCTGCCGAAGTGGACAGTGATATAAAATACGTGATTTGCAATGCCGATGAAGGCGAACCCGGAACATTCAAAGACAGGGAAATACTATCGTTGGTGCCATTTAAAGTGCTAACAGCTATGGCTATTTGTGGTCATGTGGTAGATGCGAAAGAAGGATATATCTATTTGCGCGGAGAATATTTCTTTTTGAAACCGGAACTGAATAAAGCCATCAGCGAATTCGAGCATTATTGCAAAGAGATAAATCTTGATTTCTGCATTCGCATCTTTATGGGTAGCGGCGCATACATCTGCGGCGAAGAAACTGCACTTTTTGAATCGATGGAAGGCAAAAGAGGTGAACCTCGTAACAAACCTCCTTATCCGGCTATCTCGGGTTACATGAACAAACCAACGGTAATAAATAACGTTGAAACACTGGCACATGCCTATACAATCTTTACGTATGGTGCCAAGCGATTTTATGATCTGGGCGTTCAATATTCCCGTGGAACGAAATTATTCTCTGTTTCGGGCGATACTCCCAAACCGGGAATTTATGAACTTGAACTGGGAATGAGTCTCACCGACTTTGTAAATGATTTTGGCGATGGTGACACTAAAGCGGTTCAGGTAGGAGGCGCTTCCGGTTTTTTAGTTCCCCGAAAACGATTTGCGGAAACAACCATTGGTTACGAAGGGAAACTAATCGGAATTTCGCTTCCTACAGGTGGTTCGATGATGCTTTTCAATAGTTCCCGCTCCATGTTCAACGTACTTGATAATTATCTTGAGTTTTTCAGGGAAGAATCGTGTGGACAATGCACACCTTGTCGTGTGGGTTGTCAGCAATTATTGAAAGGGATTAAAGCGGTAAAGACCGGTGAAAAAAATGCCGGGCATCTTGATAAGTTGTTGAGACTGGCAGAAACGATGCAATTCACCGCAAAATGTGGATTGGGTCAGTCTGTGGCTAATTCATTTTCGTCGATTGTTGAGAATTTCAGGGAAGAAATGATTTACTAACGCTGTAAAATAGTCTTGTCATGGGAAAAAATATAAAAATAACGATAAACGGAGAGGCGGTCGAGATAAATGAAGGAACCTCCATTTTGGATGCTGCTCATCAGGTGGGAGTCATCATTCCAACACTTTGTTATCACAAAGATTTATGTGTGGCAGGTAATTGCAGGGTTTGCGTTGTCGAAGTTGCCGGCCAGAAAAGATTATCGCCCTCTTGTGCTACTCCATGCGAAGATGGCATGGAAATTTACACCAATTCCGTAAAGGTAAGAAACTCAAGAAAACACATCATCGAATTGTTGCTTTCGGAACATAATGCCGATTGTACACGATGTTATAAGAATGGGAAATGCGAATTGCAGAAGTTAGCATCCGACTATAAAGTAATGACGGATGATTTTATTCCGCTGGTTCCTTTTAAGCATTACACCATCGATATGTTTTCGCCTTCCATCATAAAAGATGACAGCAAATGTATCCGTTGTCAACGTTGCGTGAGAACCTGCGCGGAACTACAAGGCGTCAATGCATTGACTGTGGCTTACAAAGGCGATCAGATGAAAATAACCACATTCT
>DAIDKM010000067.1 GCA_027450045.1 Paludibacter sp.
ATTATTGTCCTTCTCATAGCCATAATACAAGTTTGTTGCCACTATCCCTTTTCTTATTACCCCTTCAACAAAAGCACTTCCCGATTCGCGACGCGATTGGGTAAAGGTTCCTCCCAGTCGCAATGAATATTGATCTGTCCGTTTGATGGTGTTGATCAGCACCACGGCATTCCCCTGGGCATCATAAGCAGCAGAAGGATTATCAATAATCTCGATGGTTTTGATGTTTTGGGGGTTGAGCATCTTCACCTCATCCATCGAACGCACCTCTCTTCCGTCGATGTAAAAGACCGGCGTTCCTTTGCCTGCTACGCTGATGTTTCCCTGTGCATCTTTGATCAGTCCGGGCGTCTTCAGCAACATATCCATACCGTTGATGGTATTGCCAAGAATGCTCCCTTCCACCGTAATAATAGTCCGGTCGGCTTTGCTTTGAATTGCAGGAAGCCGGGCGGTCACCGTCACTTCGCTCATCTCTTTCGTCTGCAGGATAACATCCGGCAGTGTATTGCTTCCAGTCTTCAAGATAAACGGTTGCAGATAATCCTTGTATCCCATACTGGTAATCTTCAGCAGATAGGGATGGGCTTTCAGGTTATCGAACCGGAATTGCCCGTTGAAGAAAGTGCCGCCGGTTACCGTGACGGAGTCCTTGGGGGATAACAACACCACGTTGAAATAATCAGCCGGTTTGTTGTCCCGATCAACCACTTTGCCGGTAAGGGTTACTGAAGCATAAAGAACTCCAAATGAGAGAAAACAAGAGAGCAATAATATGTGTCGCATTTTAATCGTTTTATGTGTAACCCAGGGTATTTTATTTTGCATTGTTTCATTCGTGAATTTTCCTCCTAAGGTGTGAAACCCTATCTCTTCTGTTGCCGCAGCCGCTCCAGCGAATAATGCCGCCCGTGGAACGAGGACACCATCTTCAGACAAGCTGGCCCGCAATCCATGGAGTCGTATTGGTGATCGAAAGAAAAGTGTAACATAAAAAAATGGGAATGATTATCGATTCACTTTTTATAATCTTTTGTTCCTCTGTCACCTTGCCTGAATTTGTATTGCAGGGAAATGAAATAATTCCGCTTATAATCACTCGACCCCTGCAGGGTGGTTTCGGTCACTCCGGCATAATCCATATAACTCCCATGATTGAGGAAACTGTCGAATAAGTTATTCACACCTACCGTCAGCAATAATCTGTCGTTAAAACATCTCTTGGTTAAGCTGGCAGACGAATTGATGTATCCGTAACTATATCCATCGAAAGTGATCTGGCGACTGAAATAGTTGACATACACCATGCCTGAAAGCGAAGGGTTGAATCGTATGTTGGTGTTGAACTTGACGTTAAATCCGAAATCTTTCTTTTTCAGGTTGTTGTCACTCAGTCCCAATGCCTGCAACTGGCTGCTCAGGGAAGAGGCGTTGATATAGGTATGGGAAAGACTGGAAGAGAGCGAAAAGTCGATGGTTTTGTTGAGCATTATCCATGAATCAAGATCAACGCCCAGACTGCTCTTTCGGGCTATGTTTTCGGGAATTGTCAGCCAAATAGTGCTGGAATAGGGATAATTTACATAGAAAAGATCGTTGCTGGTCAGGCTGAAAAACGTCTCGGCAGAGAAATTGAACTTCTCCTTACTGTAGGTGTATCCCAGATAGAGGTTATGCAAACTGATGACTTTTTGATCGGGATTCCCCTGTGTCCAGTTGCGCGGATCGCTTTTATCGATAAAACCACACATCTCCAGGAAATAAGGTGCGGTGATGGTTCGCGCATAGGTGAGTTTAAATTCCTGCAAACTATCAAGGTCATATCCAATCGTAACAGAAGGCAGGAAGTTGAGATAGGATTTATTGATGTGCAAGAGAGTATCCTGGGTTGACATTAAATAGCGCTTAAAATCTGCTTTGTCCTGATCATATTCCATAGTAATACCTCCGCTGATTTTCCATTTCTTCAAGGCGCCTCCAAACTTCCAGAATAAAGCATGGTATTGAGAAGCCCCGTTTGTATATTGAGACAAAGGCAGATTAAGCATGCCATTAACCGAGGTTTTGTTATCGTTAACCTGATGTAATGTAAAATGACCTTGCAATCCAAGATTCCATCGGAAGTTCGCATTAATGGGATGGACATAGAAGATCACATATCCTAACTCATTCCTTGGTTGCCAATTGTCATTATTGATTTGCGAAATGCTGTCTACGGGATTTGCATTGATATAATCATAGGTATAATTGATGTTTTTATGTTTTGGAGTGGTTTCATGAGTAATTTGTCCGGCAATCATCAACATTCTCCCTTTGGGAAAATAATGTAAAAAGGAAAGTTCGGCAAGTTGCCCATAAACGCTTCCTTTATTATTACCAAGGGTTGAATAAGCATCATAAGGATTAATCCCTGTATTATTAGCCAAGGTTTGAAGCGTTGTTCCCCCTGATACTTGTTTCTGATAATTTCCATAAAATCCATAAACGAACAACAACTGAGAGGTTTGGTGAAGGGAAATCTTAGCTCCTGTATAATTGAACAACTCACCTGATTGGGTAGAGGTATTTCCAATATTCTCCAAATAATAAAGAGTTCCGTAATTCAGGGTTCCGTTTGATGTTTGATTATTAAACGAACGACTGGTTTTTACGTTGAAATTATCGAAGATCGTTACGTTTTTGATTTTATAGTTTAGGTTGGCAAATCCATTGAACGCATCAGCACGATGGAAAGATAGGGTATTGCCATCTATTGTACCTAACCCGCTTAATCCATCGGTAGTAATCTTCTTCAGTTTAATATTGATAATACCTCCCTGACCGGAGGCACTGTTATACATCGATGCGTCAATCAGTTCAATTTTTTTTACCAGCGATACCGGGATCATCTCTACCTTGGGATACATGAAAGAAGCCGGCTGGTCATCTACATAGATAGTTGCAGGAGCTCCCTTGTAGCGGATGTTTCCCTGATTATCCACCACCACACCGGGTAATGTACGCAACAAGTCAAGTACCGAACGTGCCGAAGCAATTCGGTTGTCGCTCATGTTATATACCTGACGGTCAAATTTCCGTACCATGAATGGAGTCGTTCCAACCACCGTTGCTTCTTTCAACTTAAACATATCCTGACTTAATGCAATTGCCCCCATCTCTACAGTGTTTCCCCCTGAGGCGGGAATCTCCACTTTTTTCACTTTATACCCGAAATATCGTGCTTGCAGGTATAAACCCGGTTGTTTCGGTATCTTTTTAAGCGTGAAGTTCCCCTTTCCGTCTGTTAACACGCCGGAGATAACGGAGTCTTTTGCATTTCTGACAAAAACATTACCAAAAGGCAATGCCTCTTTGCTGATACTGTCCGTCAAAACACCATGTAATTGGAGGGTTTGGCTAAAAGCCGAAGCCATGAATGAAAAACTAAAAGTTAGGATGAGGAATACATGTTTCATGTGAACTTGTTTTTATTTTTTACACTAAGGATAAATGGAACTCGCAAACAGTAAATCGAAATGGGTTATATCTTTTAATGTCTCGTTGAATTTCAATTCATCAACTTTGGTGAATGCTTGAATACATGCTCGTTTCATATTATGCTATAAGAATAAAAACGCTGCCTTATTTATGTCATTTATTGATTTTGTTCGATAAAGTTACACAATAGATCAGTATGAATGCAGAAACACACAAAAATAAGAACTTTACAATACCTATTTTAACTGTTATATCTAATTGAAAACAAGCACAATAAAAGACCTCCATTTTCAAAAAACTTTACAATGCAAAAAAGAGGAGAAAGGTGATGCAGAAAGGAGGTAAAATTTGGCGTAAAAATTCCGTATTCTTTCGCTTTTGTATCTTCCGATATGGCAGCTATTTTTCTTTACATAACGGGTCAATAGCGAAAAGCAAAAACGAAGCGACATCACGCCGCCTCGTTCCAAGAGTGTCAAATTTATAAGCAAAATCATAGCTCCATTATCCTATCGTTTCATCCATGCAAAAATCACTTTGAGCAACCGCTCCTTTTTCAAAATAATGGTAGCTGTTCCTTGCATGTCATGATAGTAGGCTATTGTGGTTCCGTTTGCAGTAGTCAGGTTATTAGCCAAAGCGATGTATATTTCAATTTGTTTATTTTTTCCGTTTCCCAATGGTACAGGATTTCTACTTTCAATATGACCTTTGATTTGTCCATAACTGTTTTTATTGTATCCTTCTATTTCGATCATTACTTCCAGTCCGTTACTGATGCGTGCCTGCAAAGTAATGGGAATGTCAACAACAGCATAATAGTGGCTGCTATCAGAGGGTATAATTTGTGCAGAAGCATGAATTGTTTCTGTATAAGGGAAAAAATAGCTGCTGATAAGCAACAACCCAAAAACTGTTGCCAGGACTGAAAGTCCGCTTCGAACAATTCGCGGCGGAACCTTCCCTATAATATTACGTACTTTCTCGCTTCGTAATTCAATAGTATCCATAAATAGATTTACAATTTCAGATTTTTCATTGTCAATTGTCAACTGTCAATTGTCCATTATTGGTTTATGTTCCCAGTTCCAACTGATTCTTCACTAATTGATAATAAACACCCTTCTTTTTTGTCAATTCTTCATGAGTAGCCACTTCCACTATTTCGCCTTTGTCTAACACCACAATCTGATCGGCATTTTTCACCGTACTGAGACGATGGGCAACCACAACCACCGTACGTCCCTGATAAAAATCGTTCAGGTTCTCAATGATTACCCGCTCACTATTGGCATCCAAGGCATTGGTAGCTTCGTCTAAAAAGATAAATTGAGGATCACGATATACTGCCCTTGCAATCAGGATACGTTGCTTCTGTCCCTGGCTCAATCCCTGACCTTCCTGCCCGATAATGGTATTATAGCCAAGCGGTAATTGTTCAATATGGTCTTTAATGTTCGCGATGGTTACAGCATTGTGCAACCGGTCAATATCAATATCTTCATTATCAGCGGCAATATTGCGTGCAATGGATTCTGAAAAGATAAAGCCGTCTTGCATTACTACTCCGCATTGCTGTCGCCACCACCGTACGTCCAACTCGCTCAGCAGATGCTCTCTTATGCTTATTTCTCCTTCGGTGGGAGGATAATAGCCTAACAGCAATTTTATCAACGTGGTTTTACCGCTTCCGCTTGCCCCTACGATGGCGGTTACTTTTCCTTTTGGTATGTGTAGCGTGATGTCGTTCAGCGCTTTTGGAGAGTAAGGGCCTTCATATTGAAACGTGAGGTTTCTGATATCGATATCTTCACCTTGGCGAAGCGGTAATGTCGTTCCTTGATAGATGGTATCTTCATCTTTTTTGGCATGGATTTCGTTGATACGTTCCAGACTAATGCTTACATCCTGCCATTGATAGATAAAGTTGACCATTTGTTCCACAGGACTGTTGAGTTGTCCAATAATATACTGAACGGAAAGCATCATCCCCAGGGTAAGTTGCCCATGAATAACCGCCGTGGCAGCCAAAACGGTGATGATAATATTTTTTAGCTCATTGACGCAAATGCCTCCTGCCTCTTGCGTCTGTTGCAGGGAAAGGGTGGAGAGATTTACCTTAAACAAATCGGCTTGTACATCTTCCCATTCCCATCGTTTGCGCTGTTCGCATCCTTGCAATTTGATCTCCTGCATGCCGTTGATCAATTGATATGTTTTGCTGCGGTTGAGACCTTGTTGTTCAAAAAACTGATAATCCAACACCCGTCGCCGCTTCAGGAAGAAAAGAATCCAAACGGCATATAAAGCAGTACCTACGAGAAAAACCAGAAAGATGCGCAAGTTATAAAACAGAAGTACGATGCTGAAAATGACCAGACTGAAAATAGAGAAAAGCAAATTCAACGTCTGAGCTGTCAGGAATCGTTCGATGCGGTTATGATCTTCGATGCGTTGCAGCAGATCGCCCAAAAGTTTGGTGTCGAAAAAGCTCATGGGCAACTTCATCAGCTTGATAAAGAAGTCGGATATTAACGAAATGTTGATGCGGGCGCTGATATGAAGCAATATCCAACGCCGGATAAAATCGACCGCCGTACGCCCCAGCAACAGCATCAGTTGCGCCAATAAGATGAGGTAGATAAACCCGATATTCTGATTAGCGATACCCGTATCGACCACCGCTTGGGTAAGAAAGGGGAAAAAGAGTTGCAACACGCTTCCCAACAACAGCCCCAACAACAATTGGCCGAACAACTTCCGGTATGGGAGAAAGTAGTTGCCTAAGAAACGGAACCGATTCCGGGTGACTGTTTCTCCTTCTTGCCGATAAAAAGCCGCTGTAGGCTCCAGGAGCAATGCAATGCCTTTTTCTTCTCCCCGCGAGCGGGTGCTGATCCAGCCGTCGCAAAAATCCTTCTCGTTGTATTGAAGCAATCCTTTTCCCGGATCAGCTACATAGATTGTAGTTCTCTTTCGTTTCTGTTTGATGCCATACACCACCACGAAATGGTTTTGCTGCCAATGCACAATGCAGGGAAGCGGGGATTTCTGCGCCCATTGCTCAAAGGTGAATTTTCCTCCTAAAGTACGAAACCCTATCTCTTCAGCCGCCTTGCTGATGCCTAACAGCGACACCCCTTCACGACTGATAAAGCAACGTTGCCGCAGCCGCTCCAGCGAATAATGCCGCCCATGGAACGAGGACACCATCTTCAGGCAGGCAGGCCCGCAATCCATGGAGTCATATTGGTGATCGAAAGGAAAGTTGTTCATGTTGTAAACAGGATATTCCACAAATATTGATATGCAAGCGCTCAATAATTTGTTGGATTAGAATAAAAATTACGATGCCATTTCCCGTTGTAATTTACTTCTTCAATACCAGCTTCTATTCCAATACCTTTATATAGTTTAACAATGACTCCGGCGCCAAAAGCATTTTGAGGAGCGAGCAAGGAATAGGCAGGTAGTTTATTCCCATCCATATTATACTCACCAAAAGCTTTGAGGGATAGCCAATTAATTAACCGATAGCGAAGAGATGCGCTAATTGAAGATTTTACAACAGACATCAACTGCTGCGGACCATAAAAGCAACTTGAAATATCTGGTGTCAAATCCAAAATTAGTTTTTTAGAAGGATTCCATATAAAAGATGCTTCCAAAGAGGTGCTACCTTCATATATATAATTATCGTAATCTTTGGTTGTCAACAAACTAATGTTGTCATTGAGAATAAATAGATTTTTTATATGATTAAAAGATATAGAGGTCACCAGTATATTTGTATGATATAAAGAAGATGAATAATAATTCCTTTCATTTGACATAATAACCGGCATTAATTGTTGTTCGCTTGCTAATGGGATAACGGTCATGTAATATGATGTCACACGATTAGTATCGCTTATATGTGGATTTATGAAAGCATGATTATTTTTGATCAATGTTTTTGAAGACTGTAGATCGCATTTTCTCATTGGTGATTGACCATACGTTGCGACAACTATAACTATAAAAGAAAGCAGAGAAAGTAAAAAAGGTTTCATTGGTAGCTGTTTACATATTATTTTTGAACCGCGCTTTATCGATAGGGGTGGTTTCTTCCTTTTTGAATCCACCAAAGCGATAAATAAATGTAAGACTAATAATACGATGATCAGGGATGATTTTAAGATTGCTTTTTTGATTTCTGTAATTTGTACTCACAGACGGAGAATTACTATTAAACAGATCGGTTCCTTTTAGGATCAGTTTCGCGTTCTCATTAGCAAAATCCCAGGTGATTCCGGTAGAAACATCGTAAGTAGTTCCTAAATCATTAATCCCCGATATTGCTTTTGTCGTGTAATATCCCGAAAGATTCAATTTGATATTAGGCTTTGATGAAAGATTAATGTTATTCTCCAACTCAACCGTGCCAAACAAAATATGTCTCTCAAAAGAGATATCGTAGAAATCAGCACATTTTTCCGCCCAGTCCATTCCATCCAACGTCAATTTTGAATTCAATACATTTTCAATTTTGAATGGAATGATACATGATAACCCAATAGTACGATTATAATCCAGGTTGACATACTGAAATATGTTTCTTAATTGATCCGGTGTTTGATAGGATTGTTGAATGATAAAATCAGGCATGTAGTTGGCATAAGCTACTAGCACATATTTCTTTCTGAAAATATAATTGATGCTTACATCATATTCACGTGACGGCTTTAGTTTAGGGTTACCATCTATTTCGCTATAAACATTCAAATGATAGATGGTCGGATTAAGGTACCAATAGGGAGGATATTGTTTATCACTCGATAATGAGAATTGCAGAATATGCGTTGCATTGAATACATAACTAAAATCTATGCTTGGAAACAGAGCGACATTATCCCACAGAGTAGTCGTTTTATCTACTGACTTCTCGGTTGCCTTATAATACTCTGCTGATAAAGATGCCTGCAAAGACATTCGTTCAGAGAATGATTTTGTAAAACCCGCAAAAGCATTGGACACAAATTCTTTTTGGACATCATTGAATGTAGAAGCAGGGTCAATAACGTCATTCAGATATGTATTCGCGTAGCTGGCATTTGTTGACAAGGCAATCGTTGTTCCAAAATTAATTTCCCATCCTTTTGATAAGTCCAAGGTTTGATTGGCAAAGAACAATCCTTTATTTATCTTTTGACCTGATTGAGAATGGGTTGTTGCTATATTGTCTGTCGAGTCATTTTGCAATGTTTGTCGTGGTTTATCTGTATAATAAGTATAATCAGCTCCTGCTTTAAGTCCCCAATGACTGTCATACTCCAATCTGACATTATGAAGGTAGGATGACCCATCTACCTTATTATTTGTTTGTACCATTGATTGCTGATTGAAATAAGTGTCGGAATTTCTATTGGTCGTCCCTTGATCAAAACTTCCTGAATACGTTAGGTCTATTCGATCTTTATTGGTAAAGTTGTATCCCATATCGGCACGCACATTATGCGTATCAATGTTTGACTTCCCTCTGTTGTATTGGATTATCCCGTATTTATAATTCTGAAAGGATGGATTTGCTAACATATCTTCCCCGACATGTCGTTGATTCCAATCATTTGAATACATTACATCGGCGGTAAAACGGAGAGAGGAATAAAATAAATCAACCCTCCCGTCGGTGCTTCCATAATATCTTTGCTTGTACCCTGCGGCAACTTCTCCTTCTAAATTATTTTCCGAACTGGTACTCTTTTGCAGTATCACATTGATCATCGCTCCTCGAATATTGTATTGTGGAGGAGCGCTGTACATAACTTCTACCTTGGAAACTTTTGAAGCTGGTATCGATTTCAATGTATTGATCAACTGCTCATAAGTCAACGTAGTTGGCTCTCCGTTGATTAGAATACTGACACTATTTGCACCAACCAATGAAAGAATCTCATTTTGTTCCAGAATTCCCGGAAGTTCTTTCAATGTTTCAAAAGCATTTGTTACCGGTTTGCCTTTTATTAATTGCGGAACATTGTATGTCAATCTTCCTTTTTCAACTTTCACAATGGGAAGTTCTCCCCGTATCATTACTTCCGGTAATTTAAACACCGTAGTGTCGTTGATGCGGTACGTATACTGTTTCTGTGTATTATTTTGAGCCAAAATGTTTAGAGAATAGATCAAAAGCATCATAAAGAGTACAATATATTTCATACGAATAATGTTATAAAATTAGATCTGTATTGATGATTGTGATATTTTCAGAATAATCTTCTTTAGAATACATCAACCACTCATTATTAAGTTCTTTCAGGATAAATTTAAGTGATACTAAATCAGTTTTTTCTCCCATAATATCCATCAATTCAATTATTGACATTACTTTATAATTACATAAAACAAGAATCTTCCAATGGATACTATCATTTTTAAATTGCAAACATTTAACTAATTCGCCATTATAAAATTCCCTATAATCAATTTGATTGTTGTTTGTAAGTAACTGATATTTATAGTTATTGTCTAAATAATATATTTCGTTCTTTTTTACATTTTCCCATAAAGGATTAATATTATTCTCCCCATAAAACAAAATATCAAATCTATCAGATTCATTAAAGTAATTAGTTGGCAGTAAATTGGCTAATTTGTAGTTAGACCAACGATCTGTCTCATTATTTTGCTGGATTATTTTAAAATATCTAGAAGAACTTGCAATAGCTAAAGGTGAAAAACTATGCTGAAACTTTCCTCTTTTTAGGAAGAAACGTAAGAAATGAAGATGCTCAGAAGTAATTAGAATATCTTCATCTGATTCTTCTAATAAATTAGGAATAAGATTAGCTCCTTCCACTTTAATATTAAATTGAATTGCCCATTTTATGAAAGATAAGTTACTAGAAAACGTATTTTTTTTATTGATTTTTGTTAGTAATTTATCACTTATTGCCTCATATCCTATTTGTACAGATCTAAATCCTGCTAAAGCCATTTTTTTAATAGTTTTCGATTCAACTCCATAAGTAATAACTTCTGCATTGACTATTTTGAATGAGTCATTGTGTTCTTTTATATCAATTAAAGAATCTAAAAGCTGATCGAATTTTTCTATATTATCTCCAATAATGTCATTATCAACAAAAACAAAATCAGTAACGCTATATTTATCGATAATATCTATAATTTCATTAGATAATGTTTTTGAAGATTTAGTTCTAAATTTATAACCACTATTTAAGAAACAAAAATGACATTTATTCCAATGACAACCTCTACCTCCTTCAATTTGAACTTCTACTGAATCTATATCTTTCGTTTTATGCTGGGAAAAATAATCAAAATGGACTGGCAAAATTTCATCTAAATTCAGATAATGCTTATTCGTTATTTTAGTATCTAAAACAGCTCCTCTGCCTTTATAAAGTAGATTTGGGACTTCATTGATAACAATTTCATTATTTAAATATCTACATAATTGAAGCAGAGGATATTCTCCTTCACCCCATATAGCAAAATCGTAAAACTCGAAATTTCTCATCATTGCCATAGCCTCCTTTTTATTTCCCAATCCACCTAAAACAAATTTCAATTTTGAATTTATTTCTTTGGCATGCTTAGCAAGTATATTTCCCGCTATCCATTGATGAAATTTTGAAGATACTCCAACTAAATCATAATCTTGGATTGATATTTTCAATAATTCATCATAAAACATCTTGTCAATAACTTCAGACTCTTGAGTTATTTTATTCATATAATAATACTTATCAATATTTATATATTGCGGGAAAATAGATCTGAATTCATCAATAAGTTTATTTAATGTGAGATCATCCTTCAATTTGAGTGCAATATTACCTAAGAAAGGGATTAGCTGAGTAATATCACTTATTTCATTATTTTTATTAGTAAAATTCTGTGTTATATCGGAAAAAAAAATATTCCAATATTTAACAGTGGCATCAACTCCATAAGTTAATAAATAACCTTGGAGGATTGACATTGCAGGAGATGGTCTTGTGGACAATGCGGGAGGCATCCAATTAAGAAGTATTTTCATTTCATGTATATTTAAAAACAAAAGCATGAGTCCAGAAATGCTAAACTCACGCTTTATGAGTGTTTATTAAAAATCTATGGCGATTTTCACTGTTCCACCAATACTAAGTTTGCCCCCTCTAATTTGATTGAGATTGTCATTTGTAAGATCATTTATAATATCTTCAATCTTTTTGCCTTTGTTCGGTTCTTTCTTTTTCATAATTTGATATTTTATAAGTTGAAACTCCACTGCTTGCATTGTAACTACCGGTTTTTACAAACCGGCAGTTTTTGAATATCACAAATTGAATTCGCTTAATAATTGTTTTAATCATTAGATGATATAGGGCAACACTAATGCTCAATCCACTAAGAATTTACTTAAAACAAAATACTAAGTGACCATTTTACAAATATTTACTGTTCATTACTCACTGTGATTGATCCAGAAACATGAACTTTACCCCCTCTGATCTGATTGAGATTGTCATTTGTAAGTTTGTTCATAACACTCTCGATCTTTTTATCTTTATATAATTCTTTCTTTTTCATAATGGAATATCATTTATAATTACTACTGTTTTCTTTACGCAACCATCTCCACTTTGGAGACAGACACGCCCGCAGCCTACAATCTATGCAGTGCTTTCGGGAAAAATGCTTACTTTTGTTGCGGCCTTTCTGTGTTAGTAAATATTCATTTTTAGCGATTTGGATGTTTGGCGCTCACGGGGAGGCCATTTTTCTATTTACAGGGTTGCAAGCCCTGTCTTATAGAAATTAAAATATATTCCTTCCTTTATAAGTTTGGTATAGGTAAGAGCGGCATCACACCGCCCCATTACCAACCAACCAAAAAAGAATAATTCGCTCCCGTCTGTCCAATAGGGGGAGGAGGTGTTTTTAAAATAGGATTAGGCAATGATATGGGAGGCTGGGGTGCTTCATCGGCTAACAAAACACCACAATAAAAGAGCAGGGATACCACGAGTGCTCCTTTTTTCAAGAATGACCAATTTGTTTTCATCTGCCAGATAATTTATGGGGTTACCCTGCAAAGTAATATAAAAAGATTCACTGAACTACCAAATTCTGACAAGAAAATACCTTAATGTTACG
>DAIDKM010000068.1 GCA_027450045.1 Paludibacter sp.
TCTCACGGTGTATAGCGACGAACGTGTTCTTCCCCGTGATAAAGGTGCAGTAAAAGTGCCGGAAGATAAAACACCGCCGCGCAGGGAAAATGGTTCTTTAGTGCATATTACCGCTATCTTCGGCTTTACTATAGCAGGTCTGGTGATTCAAAAGCTATGTGAACCACAATGACAATAGGGAACCTCAGAGGCAACAGACAATAGGGGAGCTACGAGGCTGAAGGCTAATGAAATTGGAACTGAAAGGCAGAAGGTGTTAAGGTTAAAGGAGTTAAGGAAACCGGAACCCACAAGGCAATAGACAACCTCAAAGGCACAGCGATCCTGAAATAGTACATATTCCGACGATCCAGCCACAACGTGGCGATGAGAATCCCAAGCATTCGTCCGAAAGGCAATGCGTCTAAAACAATCAGAACAGGCAACCTCAGAGGCAATAGAAACGGTCAACGTTATTTAGATATCAACAGATTCCTACTGTCTCCCAGCTACTATCTCCTGATTTTCATCATCAAAGAAATCCTGAATTTATTTTATTTCTGTTTGTTTCCATTCAGAAAAATAGTTTTACCTTTGTCGCTGCATTGGTTCGCTTTGGTATGTTCATACCGGGCGATGAAAAGGGAATCAGGTGAAAGTCCTGAGCAGACCCGCTACTGTAAGTCCTATGCAACGTTTCGGCATCACTTTAGCCACTATTCTTGAAGGATGGGAAGGCTGTTCGGAACGGGGATAAGTCAGGAGACCTGCCATGCAAGTTAATTCGGTAAAGCTTTCGAGGAAAGAGCTTGTAACCAAATGAGAATCTGCATAGTTTCCATTTGATTTTTGCATTCCCGTGAAAGCTGTTTGATTGTCAAACAGTTTTTTATGTTGTTTTTTACACCTTTTTTCGGAGTTGTATCTGCTGCTTTTCGTCACGGAAAGGGAGCAACGCTACTCACATTGCTTTTCTTCTTGTTGCTGTCAAAACCAATCATGGCTCAAAGGGACACTGTGCATGTCATTCCCGAAGTGACGGTTACTGCCATGCCTTTGCCTCATTTGTCAAATACCACTGTTCCCTTGCAGACATTCAACGCGGCTAATCTTGCCGCGATGAACGTGTTGCAACTGTCCGATGTGGTGAAACAATTTGCAGGGGTTACGGTGAAAGATTACGGAGGTATCGGAGGATTGAAGACAGTCTCCATTCGTGGGTTAGGGCCAACCCATACTGCTGTCAGTTATGATGGACAGTTGATGGGCGATGCTCAAAACGGTGAGATTGATTTAAGCAAACTATCACTCGACCATGTAAAAGAAATATCGCTCGCGAACGGCGATAATGAAGACCCGTTGGAGAGCGCCCGTGCCTTTGCATCTGCCGGCTTACTATCGGTTGTTACGATGCGCCCGCATCTTGATTCCTTGCAACGATATCGGGCTGAAGCCACAATGCAAACCGGTTCATTCGGGTGGATTCATCCTTCGTGGTGGATGGCCAATCGTTGGTCACGTCATCTTTCTACAACGCTTTATTTAGAGTCACAATACGCCAATGGTCAATACCCGTTTACCATTCATAATGGCGATTCGATTCAACATTTGCAACGAACCAATAGCGATGTTCATCTCTTTCACGGGGAAGCGAATGTTTTCTATATACCTGATTCTCTTCATCAGTTGACGGCTAAAGTGTACGCGTCAGGTGGCGCACGCGGATTGCCGGGAGCGGTTATTTTCTACAACCCATACTCTGCACAAGGTCAACGTTTGTATGATAACGATTACTTCCTGCAAGCGCGGTTTACCTCTGTTTTATCCAAAAAAAGTCAATACGCGGTAAGCGCTAAGGCCGAAGATGCCATTACCCGTTATGTCGATCCCTATTTTCTGAACTCTTCCGGTGGATTGGATAATCAGTACCGGCAACAGGAATATGATTTGTCAGGTTCTTTTGCTCAACGTTTCAATCAGCAGTGGCAACTATCGCTGGCAAGCGATGTTGTAGTCAATCATTTGTCTGCCAACCTGTACCAGTTTGCCCAACCTTCGCGTGTTTCTTCCTACTCATCAGTAAAAGGACGCTACGCTAATTCCTGGTTTCATGCAGAGGCGGCTCTTCTATCCACTTTTGTGGCCGATCGTGTCGCTTTGGGCAATGACTCTCCTCGTCATAGTCGGTTATCGCCGATGGTGAGCGTGAGTGCAGATCCTTTTCAGCAGCTTCACTGGCAATGGAGAGCTTTTTACAAGGAGACGTTTAGAATGCCAACGTTCAATGAATTGTATTACACCGGCATAGGAAACACGCGCCTTAAACCCGAAACGGCACAGCAATGGAATGTGGGGACTTCTTACTGGACATCAGGCAGTGTCGGTTATCTCTCATTTTCCATCGATGGATATTATAATCGGGTCATTAATAAAATAGTGGCTGTTCCTTCGGGTAATTTGTTTATCTGGTCGATGTTGAATCTGGGGCTTGTTTCCATACATGGCGTCGATATGTCGCTGCGTGGCGAAACGCGTGTGGCCAACGGTATTCATGTTACAATGGAAGGAAGCTATACGTATCAATCGGCATTGGACAAAAGCAATCCGCAAAATTCAACCTATAATCAACAAATTGCCTACACGCCTGAGAATTCAGGTGCTGCAACCGCGGGGTTGTTGATGCCTTGGATGAATATGTCATACACGCTTTTGTTTTCGGGATATCGATACGATCTAAGTCATTCGTTGTTGCCGGGATATAGCGATAGCAGCATGGCTTTGTGGCGAAAATTTTCATGGCATCATACTTCGTTGACTGTCAAAGGAGAATTTCTTAATCTTTGGAATGAACAATATGCTATCGTGAAAAATTATCCCATGCCCGGGCGTTCGTGGCGAGTCTCCGTAGGAATTGTGTTCTAACTATCGTATAAAATAGCTCATTGTTTATCAACTATTTAAATTTTTAATCGCATGAATCAGAAAAGTGTAATTTACTTCGTGTCGGCACTGTTTGTTGCCTTGATTTTCACATCGTGTTCAAAAGATGTCCCAACTCTTTCAAAAACAGCGGTAACCCCGGGGGCGCAATCTCTCTACGTGTTGAATCAGGGAACTATGAATCAAAACAACTCAACGTTAACCATGTACAATCTTGCCGATTCGGCAGCAACCACCGATTGGTTTACAACGCAAAATGGAGTGGGATTAGGCGATACCGGCAACGATATGGCAATTTATGGTGGCAAAATATACATTGTGATGAATGTGTCGAGTTATGTGGAAGTGACTGATTTTAAAGGTAAAGCGCTAAAACAAATTCCTTTGTTTAATGGCACGGTAGCGAGACAACCGCGTGAAATTGCTTTTTATAAAAACAAAGTCTACGTTTGTTCTTTCGACAGTTCGGTGGTGCGCATTGACACTACAACACTCGCCGTTGATGGTATCACTAAAGCAGGCTCCAATCCCGATGGAATTTGTGTTGCAAACGATAAATTGTATGTCTCCAATTCGGGTGGACTGAACTATCCGAACTATGCGAATACGGTTTCGGTGATCGATATTCCAACTTTTACGCAAACGAAAACCATCACGGTGGTAACCAATCCCTTTACGCTGAAAGCCGGAGACGATGGCAAAGTCTATCTTTTGTCGCGCGGTAATTATGGTTCGATTGCAGGCGCTTTGCAACAGATTGATCCAACCACGGATGCTGTCACCGCTACTTATCCCGGCTCGGCAGCCGTAGATTTTGCATTAGACGGTACAAAGCTCTATTACTGCAATTTTGATTATTCAACCATGACGTCGTCGGTAAAAGTGATGGATTTGACAACAAACACGGCCACCGATTTCATAACCGATGGTACTGCCATTCCTTTGGCCAGCGGTATTGCGGTGGATGCTGCAACCGGCAATGTGTATGTTGCATCCTCGGCCAGTGATTATGTATCGAACGGAACGGTCTATTGCTTTGACTCAACCGGTAAAAAACTGTTCAGTTTTGCTGCCGGAGTCAATCCATGGAAAATGGTTTTTATTCGATAACCTTTTTTGTTTAGTGTAGGCGGTTGTGTTGTTGTGAAACAAACTTCTGTCCATCAAAGAAATCCTTTGGTGAATGCGAGAGCCTTCGTCGCTTATGTGGAGTGGACGAAGGCTCTCTTTTTACAATAAGCATTCGATAGCCGACCTGACAGGAGCCATCAAAGCATCCGGCGTTTTATGGATGTATCTCAGCATAGCGTTTTGGTGAAAAGCAGGCAATCAAGCTTTTACCGAATTGCCAACACTCTTCCGCATCCTGCATGTTTCACGGCAACGATTTCGTTCGTGTAGCCTGCTGTACCAAACTCAATGCCCATACTCAACACCACGCTGACGGAATCGATCAATAATTCGACATCATTACGATCAAGCTGCACCGTGATTTGATGTTCCTGAACAACGGATTGTGCCGAATACCATTCACTTGTCACCGTTTTGCTGATTCCATGCAAATCCATTACAATGGGTTTGTAGCCATTTAGATTTGCATCATATTGCACGTCTGATACAGTCCCTAAAGCCACAATAAGTCGAAAATAGGGTAAGCGCTGAATATTCAGCACATCCGTTTCTGTTTGAATAGTAGGAATGGTTATTATTGCCTGCAATAACGTGCGGTCAATTTGCCATGTTGGCGAAACGCGTAGCACGGTGTTGAAAGGATAGTTGCGATTGAAGTTAAAGCCTGACAGCATCTCTTTGTTTTGGGAAAAAAGCACACTCCGTTGCCCGATTTCTCCCGTTGCATCATTTTTTTGAATGTTCTTTGCGATGCCGTTTAGCACGGGTGTCAGGTTGAAATCGGCCAAACGGTGCAATCCGCCAAAAGCAAACCGGACAATCGATCCAAACTTCGTGCATCCACTCCACTCTTTTTGTTGTTTACGTAACCCTTCAAATTCGGGCGCTTTTGCAATTTTATTTTTGTTGGCGCCTCCTTTTGTTCGCATAATGACCTGATCACTCCCTTGCACCGTGTAGAACGACATGCCTTTGACGCTACCGCTTAATTGAAGAACTCCTTTTACAATTGCCATAATGAATCGATTTTAGTGTGTTTATGGTTATTCGTAGTTTATCCGTACTTTATTCGTAGCTTAATTTAGGTACAAAGATAACTACATTATTCATAAAATGGATATAACACATAGATAAAACATATCTATATAAATAAGTATCATAACTGTATTAGATATGTTTTACATAAGTATTATCTATGTATTATCTTATACTCAGCTACGAATAAAGTACGAATAAACTACGAACCAACTGCCTGTTTGATCCTGCAAATTGTATTTGTAATTTTGCCCAGTGATTGAATGGATAAGGGAAAAACTTGTAGGCAAATAAACAGCAAAGCACAATTTATTTGTATGTTACTTCGATAATTATCACTAATTTTGTTTTTTACTATTTTGTTGTTTTGCATTGCTATTTTTTGGTACAACAAGCACTGTATCAGTGATTTTGTTGTTCATGCATCTGTTTGTAATATAATTATATATGGAAAATATTAGCCTTTTGAATCAGACTCAGGAAGTAACGTCAGAAACTCCTACGGATGTGATTATTGATCATATTAAGCGATTGTTGAATTCCGGTGAATTGAAGCCGGGCGACCGCTTGCCGGCAGAACGGAAATTGGCCGAACAATTTAACGTGGGGCGTGCCTACGTGCGAGAAGCCTTTCAAAAGTTGGAATTGTATGGTATCCTGAAAACATTACCGCAAAGTGGAACGTACATTGCAGGATTGGAAATATCGGCGTTGGAAGGCTTGATTTCGGAAGTGATGAAATTGGATGATTACGATTTTTTCTCTTTGGCCGAAACGCGATTAATTCTTGAAATCAACGCGGCGCGACTATGTGCCATGCGACGTACGGAGGCTGATCTCGAAAAGTTAGACAGCGCTTTACAAGCCTATTTGAAAAAAGCGGACGAAGGACCTTCGGCTGTGGAAGAAGATCTCATGTTGCATCGTACCATTGCCGATGGCAGTCACAATAAAGTGATCAAATCGTTGATGCTTATTATTACGCCTGATCTTATGCGTGATTATCATGCCTTTCGTATATGTCAAACCATTGATAATTTGGCTGTAAAAGAACATATTTTATTGGTGGAAGCTATTAAACGCCAAGACGCCGACGCTGCTGTCGATATTATGCGAACCCATCTCAAGGGAATTATGGCCTATGCCGTATCTACCACCGATCGGGTGACAGGGGAAGTGGAAACGTTGTGAGAAATTCTCTACGTGTGATCCATTAGATGAAACGAGCACGACAAATAAACTTAGACACACAAGGAAATGTATATGTGCGAGTTCCATGTGACCTAAAAAAACAATTATAAACACATGAAAAAAAGTTACGGGGAAGAGGTAGTTGGTAGTCGGTAGATAGTAGTCAGTAGGAATCCGGAAGTTACAGGAAGATGGCAAGGTAATGAAATGAAATTTTTTTTTATTCATCATTGGAAGCTATAAACGCGTTCCCATAGAGAATGATAGTGGCCGATTTTTTGTATCTTTGTATGTTCCAAAAATTGACGTAAGGAACGTTTGCTAAAACCTATAGACTGCATGGGAATTTTTCAACTATTTTCAAAAGACAAACAGGAGACGCTTGACAAAGGCCTGGAAAGAACCAAAACCAGTGTCTTTGCAAAACTTTCGAGGGCGGTTGCCGGCAAATCGAAGGTAGATGATGAAGTGCTTGATAACCTGGAAGAAGTATTGGTTACTTCGGATGTCGGCATTGAAACCACGTTGCGCATTATTGAACGGATTGAGAAACGGGCGGCTCGCGATAAATATATCGGCACTGCCGAGTTAAATACTATCCTGAAAGAAGAAATTGCAGCCTTATTGTCGGAAAGCAATCAGGAGACGGCAATGGATTTTGAAGCCGAGATTGAACATAAACCATACGTCATCATGGTGGTTGGTGTTAATGGGGTAGGGAAGACAACCACCATTGGCAAGTTGGCGTATCAATTTAAAAAGGCCGGCAAAACGGTCTATCTTGGAGCTGCCGATACCTTCCGTGCTGCTGCGGTAGAGCAATTGGTGATTTGGGGTGAACGCGTCGGAGTGCCTGTGATTAAACAACAAATGGGTTCTGATCCGGCTTCGGTAGCTTTTGATACCTTGACATCGGCCAAAGCAAATAATGCGGATGTGATTATCATCGATACTGCCGGCAGGTTGCACAACAAGGTCAACCTGATGAACGAATTGACCAAGATAAAGAACGTGATGCAAAAAGTAGTGCCTAACGCGCCGCACGAAGTGTTATTAGTGCTCGACGGGTCGACCGGCCAAAATGCGTTTGAACAGGCTCGGCAATTCACGAAAACCACACAGGTCACTGCCCTGGCAATCACAAAATTGGATGGCACGGCTAAAGGTGGCGTCGTGATTGGCATTTCAGACCAGTTTCATATTCCGGTACGTTATATTGGGTTGGGCGAACGGATGGAAGATTTACAGCTATTTGATAAAGATAAGTTTGTGGAAACGTTGTTTGAACAGCACTAATTAATAACGCTCCATGAAACGAGTACTTTATCAGAGATTAAATTCAAGAAAATGAAACGAGTTTACGAGTTCAACGAGACATTGAAATAATAAATTCTTTCGAGTTTATATTTGCGAGTCTTATACGACCTTTAAAAAACAAATGATTCACGTATGAAAATTCTATTTTATTTATTGTTGATTATGAGTAGTTTGGCCTTCCCGGTAAAGGGACAAACAAAGCTTACATTGCCTCTTTGGCCTAACGGAGCGGCAGAAAGTAATGGCATCACGGCAAAAGAAATCATTGAGAATCATCACATGATGACCAATATTTCGGAAGGTGGCATCTCGGTGCAACTACCTGAAGCAAGCAAGGCAAATGGAGCGGCTGTTTTAATATGCCCGGGTGGAGGGTATCTGTATGAAGCCATTTATCATGAAGGATTTGAATTTGCCGATTGGCTTAACGATCACGGTATCGCCGGTATTGTGCTGAAATATCGTTTGCCAAATGGTCATGCCGATATTCCCATTACGGATGCCAAGCAGGCTATGCGTATTATTCGCGCCCATGCCGCTGAATGGCATATTGATCCTAATAAAGTAGCTGTTGCCGGTTTTTCGGCAGGCGGGCATGTGGCTTCAACGCTTGGAGTCCATTACGATTTGGGTGATTCGACAGCTACGGATCCTTTGATGCGTTATTCCACCCGACCTGACCTGATGTTATTGTTCTATCCCGTCATCACCATGAAGCTTGGCGAGACGCATCTCGGTTCGCGACAGAATTTACTGGGAATGCATCCTACAGAACAGCTGGTTGACTATTATTCGAATGAATTGCATGTAAACAAAAATACTCCTCCTGCTATTTTAATGTTAAGCGACAATGATACGACGGTGCCGCAGATTAACAGCATTCAATTTTATCAAGCGTTACATGCCAATAAAGTTCCCGCTTCTCTTTATATATTCCCATCGGGTGGTCATGGTTGGGGAATGCATACGAATATTTCTTTTTGGCAGGATTGGCGAGCCTTGTTGCTGAATTGGTTGCAGGAACGGCATTTTATTCCTGCTGCAACAAAATAAGCTGACAATGGAAAATGTTGTTTTGCAGTTGTCGAAAACTACCATGGGAACTGCTCCCGAAGAATTGGGTACGCTCTTGTTGAGAAACTATTTGTCGGCGTTGCTCGCGGAAGCGTATTATCCTTCCTTTATTACTTTTTATGCCGATGGTGTAAAGTTAGCGTGTGAGGATTCTACTGTGTTGCATGAATTACAACAACTTCAGGAGAAAGGATCTGTTCTGTTACTTTGTAAAACCTGTCTGACCTATTTCTCCTTATTAGATAAAGTGAAAGTTGGTGTAGTGGCTACCATGACCGACATTGTTACTGTACAGCGAAAAGCGGATAAGGTGTTAAGTGTATAGTACACGTTTCAAATCATAAATTGGATTGGATTTTAGCCCATTCACGATAAAGATTGAAAGCAAAATGGCTTTCGCCAAATTTGTAGTCATCGGATGAGAAAATAACTGAACTTTCGCAAGCAGTCAATCTGTTGATTTACTAAGAGATTCAAAAATATTAGGTTTGATTATCAGAATGTTATACATAATAGAGTGTGCTCAAAACTTTGGCTTTAGACCTCTCCCCTAACCCCTCCGACCTCATCCGCCCTTCGGGCACCTTCTCCAAAGGAGAAGGAAAATGGAAAATAGTTTTTGAGAGGGGAACTGGACAGAGCAAGTGAGAAATGTGGCATACATTTATATATTAAAGTAATTCAGCGCAATACATATGCGAAAGTTGAAAAAATAACCTACAAAGAATGTAATGATGAAGAAAGTAGTTGTTTTAATGACATTTTGTCTGGTATCGTTTGTGCTGATGGCGCAACAAGAACCACAAGCCAAAGCAGCTTTTGAGAGAGCAGTTTCAATCATGAAGCACTCAAGCGTTAAAATTAGCTTTTCGACGATTATCGATATGCCCACTGCAAAGAGAAAAGAGTCTGTGTCGGGTACGCTCTGGTTGAAAGGGAATCGGTTTAAGCTTGTCATGGATGGTTCTGTCTCCTATTTTGACGGAAAAACCGAATGGGTGTATCAACCGGAAACCAATGAAGTGACGATTGCATCGATTTCGGGGAAAGAGCAACAAGCATTGAATCCCCTGGCTGTGTTGTCCGAATATGAAGGATCGGCGGCAAAAATTATCTTCGATAGAGATGTCAGAACCACTGTATCAGATGAGGTTATTGACCTGTTTCCGGCTAACCACGCCGCAAATGAGTTCAAGATTGAGCTTCGACTAAATAAACAAACCAAATATCCCCAGGCAATCACGCTTTTTGGGCGCGATGGAACGCGTACCTATATTACTATTCATTCTTTTCAACAACTCCCTTCCTTAGGCGATCAAAACTTTGTGTTTGATGTAAAAGCACATCACGGCATTTCGGTGAATGACTTGCGGTAAATTAACTTACTGAACTTTCGCAAGCAGTCAATATGATTATTTACTGATGATTAAAACATATTAGGTTTGATTATCAGGAGGTTGTACATAATAGAGTGTGCTCAAAACTTTGGCTTTAGACCTCTCCCCTAACCCCTCCGACCTCATCCGCCCTTTGGGCACCTTCTCCAAAGGAGAAGGAAAATGGAAAATAGTTTTTGAGAGGGGAACTAGACAGAGCAAGTGAGAGATATGATATTCATTTATATTTTACAGTAATTCTTCGTAATACATATACGAAGGTTGAATTAACTTATCTGCGCATACACTGTTGCTTCCTTGAAGCAACAATCGATTGCAATCTTTTTTAATCGCAATTGTACATTTTATATTGCCACTCTTCATTTCTCAGCCTACCTTCGTGCAGCAATTTGTCTTTGTGAAACCATTCACTTGTGATGAGTTTATTTGACACCTGGAGATGCAACTCAATAAGATGATAGCTGCATCATTTTTGCTTCATTCATTCTTTATTCCAGACGTAATTGCTGTGCAAGGGAAATGCTTGGTTATGCTTGATTTGCTTGCACTACAGGTGTACATGTGCTTGTAATCCATTATCATACAAATAGGTGTCTCATTTTCAGCAAATCATAAGCATTTTCAAAAGGCAATGTAGATTATCCCTTTCTTGGACTACTTATTTATTTTGCTGACGAATGATAGTCCCAATGCAGTATTGTTTTTATCGCATAAAAAAGCAACTATACTAAAACCCTGTGATTTCTTGAATCTTTTAAATTGAAAAATATGAATCGAATTATTGTTTTCGTAACAGTATTATTATTAATAAGTTGTAGTAAAAATAGTATAGTTTCTTCGCCTGTAGTTACGAATAACGCAGATACAGTGCAACAATACGGAACGCCATTTACCGGAGTACCGGATAGTCGTGATGCCGTAATTTATCAGGTTAATATGCGTTGTTTTAGTGCAACCCGCAATTTTCAAGGGGTTATTAACCGGTTAGATAGTATCAAAGCATTGGGCGTAAATGTTATTTACTTGATGCCCATTTATCCTGTAGGCACATTAAAAGCCTTCGACTCTCCTTATTGTATAAAGAATAATGAAGCCGTTGGCTCTGAGTTTGGCACACTTACTGATCTGAGAAATCTTGTTGCCGGCGCTCATAGTCGGGGAATGTCCGTGATCCTTGATTGGATTACGGATGGAACTTCGTGGGATTGTCCCTGGATAAATAATAAATCGTGGTATGTTCAAGACGCAAATGGTAATATTCTTAGTCCAAATGGATATACAGATATAGCGGAATTAAACTATCAAAATCAAACTATGCGGCTTGCGATGATTAAAGCCATGAAGTATTGGGTTTTGACGGCAAATATCGATGGTTTTCGGTGTGATTATGCTGATTTTGCTCCTGCCGATTTTTGGGTGCAGGCTACTGATACATTAAATGCCATTTCTCCTGCACATAAATATTTGATGCTTGCTGAAGGAACCCGTGCAGCTAACTACACTTCGGGATTTGATTATAATTTTGGTTTTAATTTTTATGGTACTTTGAAATCGATTTATAGCAATGATCAATCAGTAAACTTAATCGATGCTTTAAATACATCGGATTACATTGGAGCTACCACCGATCAAAACCAGATTGTCAGGTATCTCACAAATCACGATGTCAATAGTTCTGATGGTACTCCAATAACTCTTTTTGGTGGGATAAATGGATCCATGGCTGCATTTATCGTTGTTGCGTATATGAAAGGGGTACCTTTTATCTATAATGGTCAGGAGGTTGCTACTTCGGTGCCAATGACCTTCCCCTTTACTTCAACAACCATTAACTGGACAATAAACCCTGCTGTTACAGCGGTTTACAAGAAAGTAATTGCTTTCAGAAATAGTAGCGCTGCCATACGACGTGGAACGCTAACATCTTATAGTAGTTATGATGTTTGTGCTTTCACCAAAACACTTAGTCCTGACACGGTCTTTGTGATAGATAATCTTAGAAATTCGACAATTAATTATACCATACCCGCTGCTTTGTCAAATTCCACATGGAGCGATGCGTTTACAGGAAATTCTGTGACATTATCAACACAGGTTACGCTGCAACCCTATTCGTATATGGTATTGGAAAACAAGTAACTATTAGCATGATTCAAAATCACAATACATGGCTCACTGAAATTTAGTTAGTCATGTATTTAACTTTCGCATGTCATACAACGCCTATCAACAGCTATTTTTTTACAATGACATGATTGATTATCAAGTTTATATAGCAAATTATTTTGAAGGGGCTTCCGCCCCTGTAACCCTGACTTCCTTTTTGCCTTGACGCAAAAAGGGCGCAAAAAAGTCAAGACTATGGTCGTTTCGCTCAAAAAACTGACGTTCGTTGGCTGAAATCGTCCAAACTCACTCCTTCGTCGTTCA
>DAIDKM010000069.1 GCA_027450045.1 Paludibacter sp.
ATAAAGTGACTGAAATGAATAAATAAAAAAACGTCTTGTGAGTCATTGATTCACAAGACGTTGCGGAGAGAAAGGGATTCGAACCCCTGGTACCTTGCGGTACAACGGTTTTCAAGACCGCCGCAATCGACCACTCTGCCATCTCTCCAAAAGCGCGTGCAAAGATAACGCTCTTTTCTGAATCTTCCAAGCTGTGTTGGACGAAAACGCTGACATTCTTGTGGCATCAATTCGTTCTTCTTTACACTTTCGATCAAGAACATATTTTGCATTCTTGCTGCATCTTTGTTAATCTCTGTCAATGAAGCATCTATAGATACCGTATCGAAAAAAACAGTATCTTTGTGATAGAAAAAAAACAATGACAGAAACTAAAGATGATCGTTTGACAAGACTGCCTATGCAGCATCCTTACTCACTTTCGAAGGCAGAACGTCTAACCGGAGAGAAAAATGTACAGCATTTGTTTGAAGAAGGCAAATCGTTGATTGCTTTTCCACTGCGTATCGTTTTCCTGCAAAATTCTACCCAAACCGAGCCAATCAGAGTGCTTTTTAGCGTGCCCAAGCGTAGATTCAAAAGAGCAAATAAACGTAACTTGTTGAAAAGGCGCATGAAAGAGGCATACCGTTTGAACAAACAGATGTTACACGAGTCGTTCACACTGCCAACTTCTGCGCAAATGATTGCCTTTACGTACATTGCAAATGAACTTTTACCGTATTCGTTGATCGAAAAAAAAATGCGGGAAGCACTACGCGTACTCCAAGAAACATGGGCTAAAAATGCTGTATGAACCGATATCTAACATTATTTTCTAACATTGAAACAACTACCTGACTCTTTATCGCAAAGGATGAAACGTGTTTTATCGTGGCTTCTGCTTCTGCCAATCTATTTTTATCGCTATGTGATTTCTCCTATTAAGCCGCCAACCTGTCGCTATACCCCGACTTGTTCGCAATATGCTGTCGAAGCAATACAAAAACATGGGCCTTTTAAAGGTCTTGTACTGGCAATAAAACGCATATTGAGATGCCATCCATGGGGCGGTCATGGCTATGATCCGGTGCCTTAAAGGGGTAATAAGGAACATAATGGAGTATGAAACATGCCAAGTTATCATCACTAATCATCTCACAAACAATCAATTCGTATTTATTATGAAAGGGATTATTCATTTTTAACCACATGAAAGGATATGTTATTAGGAAGGACGATACTTTTGCTATGAAACTAAACAGTTAAATGTACTGATACTTATTTGATTGATAATTAGCGAAATACATGATTTAAGACTGTTTATGCAACTGTGAAATGTTAAAACCAAAGCGACAATAAAAGAATCTCCACATAAACATTTATTTACAAGTATGAATCCAACAGTTGATATTAGAGAGCTTAATGAGCGCATTGAAAAGCAAAGTGCGTTTGTAGACACCTTGACAATGGGTATGAATCAAGTCATTGTAGGTCAAAAACACTTAGTAGAATCCTTGTTAATCGGTTTGCTTTCCGATGGTCATATTTTATTAGAAGGAGTTCCTGGTTTGGCAAAAACATTAGCCATTAAAACATTGGCAAAATTGGTTGATGCAAACTATAGTCGTATCCAGTTCACTCCTGATTTGTTGCCAGCCGATGTGATTGGAACTATGATTTACAGCCAAAAAAAGGAAGAGTTTGCCATCAAAAAAGGGCCTATCTTTTCGCATTTCATTTTAGCTGATGAAATTAACCGTGCTCCGGCAAAAGTGCAAAGCGCATTGCTCGAAGCCATGCAGGAACGGCAAGTTACCATTGGAGATCATACATTTAAACTCGAAGAACCGTTTTTGGTATTAGCAACCGAAAATCCAATTGAGCAAGAAGGAACTTACCCGTTGCCTGAAGCTCAGGTTGACCGGTTTATGCTCAAGGTGATTATCACTTATCCAAAAAAAGAAGAAGAGAAAGCTATTATCCGACTCAACATGTTAGAATCATTGCCGGAAGTGAAACCTCTGATTAAGCCCGAAGAAATTGTTGCTGCACGAAACGTTGTACGTGAAGTATATGTTGACGAAAAGATCGAACGTTACATCGTTGACATTGTTTTTGCTACGCGCTTTCCTGATGAATATGGCATTAAAAATCTTACCAATATGATTGCCTACGGCGGATCGCCTCGTGCCTCCATCAGTCTTGCCATGGCGTCGAAAGCGTATGCTTTTATTAAACGTCGTGGTTATGTCATTCCTGAAGATGTCCGTGCAGTTTGTTATGATGTGTTGCGTCACCGTATCGGGTTGAGTTACGAAGCAGAAGCCAACAACCTCACTTCTGAAGAAATCATTAGCGAAGTATTGAACGCTGTAGAAGTACCGTAATCAATTTTCCGGTGATAGTTGAATCTCAGAAATAGATTGATGATGTTTTTGCACTCGAATTTACTGTTCGGTTGATGATTGCAATTTTTTATAGCAAAGCAGAATGGAAACAACGGATTTATTAAAGCGGGTACGTCAAATAGAAATAAAAACGCGCGGCTTATCTAATGATATTTTTGCCGGCGAATATCACTCTGCCTTCAAAGGAAGAGGAATGACTTTTTCTGAAGTACGTGAATATCAATATGGTGACGATATTAGAAGTATTGACTGGAATGTAACAGCCCGTTTCAATCACCCGTTTGTCAAGATCTTTGAGGAAGAACGGGAGTTGACGGTCATGCTGTTAGTGGATGTTTCCGGCAGTCGCGATTTTGGGACTATGTCGCAAACCAAGAAAAACATGATCACTGAAATTGCTGCCACCATTGCGTTTTCAGCTATTCAAAACAAGGATAAAATTGGCGTCATTTTCTTTTCGGATAAAATTGAAAAATTTATTCCTCCTCAAAAAGGGAAAAAACATACGTTGTACATCATTCGGGAACTCATAAATTTTCAACCGGAAAACAGCAATACAGATATTGCTCACGTGTTAGAATATTTCACCAATGCAATCAAACGTCGTTGTATTGCATTTTTAATCTCCGATTTTATTGATGGCAGTTTCGAACGTGCCATTTCATTAGCAAATCGAAAGCATGATTTGGTAGCCTTGCAGGTGTATGATCCGAGAGAGACTGAACTACCAAATATTGGACTGATGAAGGTAAAAGATGCAGAAACCGGAGAGCGGCTGTGGGTGGATACTTCCGACCGACGTCTGCGTATGGCATATCACAATTGGTGGGGCGAAAATCAGATTATGTTGCAACAGGTACTTGCAAAAAGCCATGTTGATTTCGTTTCAATAAGTACCGACCAAGATTATGTGAAATCGTTGATGCGTCTTTTCAAACTGCGTAGTTAACTCATTTTATTTGTTTATGTCCCGCCGGGTAATGCTTGAAACATGAGAACCATTCGTCATATATTTCTTTTAATCGTAGCAATTTATATTGCTCAAAATGCTTTTTCACAAGATGTTACTGTGAAGTCGTCGATAGATTCAACGTTGATTTTGATTGGAAAACAATCGCATCTGACGTTTGAAGTGGCACAACCAAAAAATGTCATAGTGCGCTTGCCAATGATTGCTGACACGTTGGTCAATGGAGTTGATGTTGTGGCTCGCACAAAACCCGACACCACCGATCTTGGACAGGGGCGCATTCAGGTTAGGCAGATATTTACCATCACGTCGTTTGATACAGCGTTGTATTATATTCCACCATACGATTTTATAAATGGTAGCGATACGATCAAATCAACGCCCATGTCATTGAAGGTACTCACGTATTCCATTGACACTACCCGACAATCCATTTATGATATAAAACCCATCATTTCTCCTCCTTTCGATTGGATGGCTTTTTGGAAAATGGTATTAATCATTGCGTTGATTCTTATTATTTTAGGATTAATTGCCTATTATATCTGGAAGCACGTACTTAAAAAACCGATTCCGTTTATCAAAGTTCCGGAGCGCATTTTAACGCCTTACGAAGCTGCATTAGAAGCCTTGAATGCTATCAGTCATAAGAAAATTTGGCAACAAGGGCGTGAGAAAGAATATTTTACACAGTTAACTGATGTATTGAGAAAATATATTGAAGGACGCTTTAATATTCAAGCGCTCGAAATGACATCGTCTGACCTGTTAGATGAAACCAAATACTTTAAGAGTGAATATCCTGCTGCCTACGATAGCCTCAAAAAAGTACTACAAGTAAGTGATTTGGTGAAATTTGCAAAATGGCGTCCATCACCGGAAGAGAATGATTTAAGTTTGAATCTTTGCTATCTATTTATCAATCAAACAAAAGAGGAAGAAGAGATTTCCTCTGTCAACACACAAACAATTCCTTCTGACAAACAGAATGAAAAAAATGACGTATCAGACAAATTGGTTTAATTTGAAATAAAGAAATTACTATGGTTTTTAGAAATCCCGGATTCTTGTTTTTGTTGCTGGTGCTTCTTCCCATGATTGCCGGTTATATATGGAAATTAGGCCAATCGGATGCTAGTTTACAAATTTCATCTACACGCTATTTTGCCGGTTTTGCCAAAACAAGACGTTTGTATTTGCGACATGTACCTTTTGTGTTACGTCTTTTGACAGTCATCATGTTGATAATTGTTATTGCACGTCCACAGATTGCAAATGCAGTTTCTGACCGATCAACGGAAGGTATTGATATAATGTTAGCTATTGACGTATCCGGTTCTATGCTGGCAAAAGATCTAACACCAAATCGGATTGAAGCAGCTAAAAATGTAGCAGCTGAGTTTATTAATAGTCGCCCTAATGATAATATAGGATTGGTTATTTTTGCCAGTCAAGCCTTTACTCAAAGCCCTTTGACTACGAATCATGCAGCATTACTCAATCTGCTTAAAACCGTGAATTTTGGAGAGGTTGACGATGGTACAGCTATTGGCGTAGGATTAGCTACAGCGATCAATCGTTTAAAGGATAGTCATGCAAAATCAAAAGTAATCATTTTATTAACAGATGGTTCCAATAATACCGGAGATATTGCGCCGTTGACAGCAGCGGAAATTGCTAAAACATACGGAATCAGGGTTTATACTATTGGCGTAGGATCGAGAGGCATGGCGCCTATGCCGGTGCAAACTCCTTTTGGATTACAATATCAAAACATGCAGGTTGATATTGATGAAGGAACGTTGCAACAAATTGCCACCATGACACATGGACAATATTTCAGAGCTACGGATACTGAAAAGTTACATGAGATTTACCATGATATAGATCAATTGGAAAAGAATAAGATGCATGTAAAAGAATATTACAGGAACACTGATGATTATACGATCTTTGCATTACTTGCACTGTTGTTTATGGCAAGTGAATTAATTTTGCGTTATACTGTTCTGCGAAAAATTCCGTAAGAAAATTGGTCCTGTTTTTGCATAAACTTTTTGTTACTAAAAATACTGGAGAAAATGTTTCAATTTGCACAGCCTAATTATCTGTATTTATTGCTGTTAGTTCCAATCATTTTTTTGTTGTTTGTTTACAGCAGAATTGTGAAACGAAAAAATATCGCTCGATTTGGGAATCCGGAGTTGGTGAAAACGTTGATGCCAAATTACTCTTCATCACGTCCGGTAGTCAAGTTCTATCTACTTCTCACCGCTTTGACATTTGTCATCTTATCGTTGGCTCGTCCTCAGTTTGGTATGAGCACTGAAACGGTTAAACGACATGGGATTGAAGTGATGATAGCGATGGATGTTTCCAACTCGATGATGGCTACAGATGTTTCACCTAATCGCTTAGAATTGGCGAAGCAGCTCTTGTCGTCACTTTCCGATCGATTGTCGCAGGATAAAATAGGGATTGTTGTTTTTGCTGGCGAAGCAGTAACTCAACTCCCTATAACAGCGGATAATGTTGCAGCAAAAATGTTTTTATCCAATATCAATCCCAATTTGGTTCCTGTGCAAGGTACAGCTATCGGATCAGCTATTGATGTATCTATTCAGGATTTAACATCCACTTCAAAAGCAGGGAAAGCTATTATATTACTTACTGACGGTGAGAATTTTGAAGATAATGCCGTAGCTGCCGCAAAATTGGCTGTAAAAAAAGGAATTATGGTTGATGTGATTGGCGTAGGAACACCGCAAGGATCGCCCATTCCAATTGCCGGCACGATGAGTTATATGAAAGATGAACAAGGAAATGTTGTTGTGACGCATCTCAATGAAGAGATGTGTAAAGAGATTGCAGCTGCCGGAAAAGGAATTTATGTACGTGCTGATAATACCAACACCGCTTTGAATGCTGTAACGAATAGTTTGCATCAATTAGCCACCGCACCAATTGAAAACCAAATCTACTCGACCAATGACGAACAATTTGCCAATTTAGCATGGTTGGCTTTCTTCTTGCTGGTGATCGATATGATTATTATGGAACGAAAAAATAAGTGGATCAATCAGTTCAAATGGTTTTAAACGATATGAAACGAGCATGTCTTAAGAACGGGATTCAAGATGAGCACGGTAGCATGCACATTTTTTTGCCGCTACAAAAAAAGCTGTCTGAGATTAAACCAACAAATTATTTACGGATGAAATTTTTCTGTATTTTGTTAGGATGCATGGTTTCTTTTTTACCTGCGATGGCACAAAAAGGAAATAATGATGTGCGAAAAGGAAACAAATTGTACAATACGCTAAACTATGATGCTGCAGCGATATTGTATAAGGAGGCGTTGAAAAAAAATCAGAAATCGTTTGATGCTGCTTATGATTTGGGGAATGCACTTTATCGTCAAAAAAACTATAAAGAAGCCATGGGTGCTTATCAAAAAGCATTACCGCTTACAAAAGACAAAATTCAACTTGCACATGATTTTCATAACGTTGGGAACGCTTTGATGAATCAGAAACAATATGAAGATGCACTAAAAGCTTACCGCTCAGCGTTGTTGGCTAATCCAAACGATGATGAAACCCGTTTTAATTATGCTTATGCTGCCGAGATGTTGAAGCATAAACAAAACAAGAACAAACAGAATAAAAACCAACAAAATAAACAGAACAAACAAGATCAGAAAAATCAACAAAATAAACAGAATCAAAACGGGAACAACAAAAATAATCAGAACAAAAACAAGCAAAATCAAGATCAACAACAGCCTCAAGGAGGTGGAATGTCGAAGCAGAATGCAGATCAAATTCTAAATGCAATCCAACAAGAAGAAAATCAGGTGCAAGATAAAATAAACCAACAACGGGTTCAAATGCACGAACAAAACCCGGCAAAAGATTGGTAGTATATGATATATAAAGAAAGGAAACATAACGATATGAGAAAAGCAGGATTAATAGCCATCGCCTTCGTGGCGCTCGGTTGGAGTCATCTCTTTGCTGATAATGTTGTATTCAGGGCTAAAGCACCTTCAACAGTCGTGATGGGAACAGCCTTTCAATTGGTTTACTCCATCAATACATTAGCAGATCCAAATGAATTGCGGACTCCTTCGATTACTGGATTCGACGTTGTTGCTGGCCCTTTTACTACGCGTTCCGAACAGAACATCAATGGACAATACAGTAGTTCCATGACTTTTACTTTAATGTTGATGCCCAAAAAGGTAGGGACTTTTTCTATTACACCCGGATCCATCACGGTAAATCGCCAACGATATACATCCAATGGATTGTCAATTAGAGTTTTACCTCCTGATAAAAATGCTCCAAAACAGGCTCAAGGTGGAGGAATAAGCGCTCAAGGTGGTTCATCGTTTCAATCAGCTACAAATCAAGATGTGTTTATTCGTGCCAGTGTTTCCAAAACAAAGGTTTATGAACAAGAAGCCTTTTTGGTGACTTATAAACTCTATTCTATTCCTGATATTGTCGGGTTTGAAGATGTTAAGTTCCCTGATTTCAAGAACTTTGTGATGCAACAAATTGATTTATCAAATGATCGGCAAACTCAGTTAGAAAACTATAATGGGCGTAATTATACAACAGCCGTTATATATCAGGTGTTGCTATTTCCTCAGCGTTCCGGCGTTATAAATATCGATCGGGCTGCCTGCACAGCCATTATTCGGTTACGTAACCAACAAAAGGTACGCAGTATTTTTGACGATTTCTTTGACACATATCAAGATGTGAAAAAAATTCTGGTTGCGCCACCCATTCGTATCGATGTGGAACCTTTGCCTTTACAAGGAAAACCGGCTTCATTCTCGGGAGCAGTCGGCAACTTTCAGCTTAGTTCATCTTTGTCGAAAACTATTGTGAAAACTAATGAGGCTGTAACCTTAGAAATTACGTTGTCTGGAACCGGTAATTTGAAATTGATCAATAACTTGCCTGTCGTTTTTCCTCATGATTTTGACACATACGAGCCTAAGGTGGATAATAATTATCGTACTACGGCGAGCGGTATTACAGGCACAAAAACTATTGATTATTTAGCTATCCCTCGGCAAGCCGGAGATTTCACGATTGCTCCGGTATCTTTTTCTTATTTTGATGTGTCCACGCATACTTACAAAACGCTTTCGACACCTGAATATAAAATTCATGTTGATCAAGGAGCTGTCAGCAACAATTCAGTGGTAAATAACATGCCTCAAAAAGAGAATATTAAACTATTGAATCAGGATATTCGCTATATTGATACTGCTAATTTTAATGTCTCAAAACGTCAATCATTTTTAATTGAATCGAATGCGTTTTGGCTTGTTTATTTAATCGCTTTTTTAATGGCTGTTTCACTGTTCTTGATCTTCCGTAAACAAGCTCGCGATAATGCAAACATTGCTCTCACACGTACTAAAAAAGCGAACAAAATGGCGCTGAAACGGCTAAAAATGGCATCAGTCTATCTTAAAGATAATAATAAAGAACGCTTTTATGAGGAGGTGCTCAAAGCCATTTGGGGATACATGAGCGACAAGCTAAGCATTCCTATGGCCGACTTAACGAAACAAATGATGGATGTGACTTTGAGGGAGCGTAAAGTTGAAGAAGATCTTATCCAACGATTAATGGAATTACTGAACACATGCGAATATGCCCAGTATGCACCTGCAGCTAGCAACAAAGCTATGGATCAAATCTTTGCTGAGACTGTCTCCATCATCGAACTGCTCGAAAATCATATTAAATAATTATCCAAATGAAAACAATGAAACGGAATCAATTTTTTTGGATATTCTTTTTGGTTGCTTTTGCACTTTCTGCTCAAGAAACCACTTTACAAAAAGCGAATGCGCTTTATGCACAGGGAGATTATATCGCAGCCGCTGAGCAATACGAGATGATTGCCCAAATTCAGGGAGAGTCACCACAGTTATATTATAATTTAGGCAATGCGTATTATCGTAGCGGCGAATTAGGAAAAGCAATTCTGAATTATAATCGTGCATTGCTGTTTTCCCCTCATTACGATGATGCCCGCTTTAATCTTCGTATAGCACAGCAGAAAGTAGTTGACAATGTGGATGTCACTACAACTTTCTTTTTAGTACAATGGGTCAACGACTTCGGTGATTTGTTATCGTCGAATCAATGGGCTGTATTAAGCCTTGCATCATTTCTTCTGATGTTAATCACAGCATTGCTCTATCTGTTTGCTCGCTACCGTCACTGGCGAAAAATAAGTTTTAATGTTGCACTTTTTATGCTGTTTCTATCCTTGATCAGCATTGGTTTAGCTGAAAAACAAAGCCATAAAGTGATGAACAGCACTGCTGGCATAATTATGGACAAATCGGTTACGGCAAAAGATTCTCCATCGTTAAATGCAAAAGACATGTTTGTATTGCACGAAGGTACCAAAGTAACGATTCGGGACGATATTTCAGGATGGACAGAAGTGGAACTGCCTGACGGTAATGCCGGTTTTATTCCTACTACCAGCATCGAGAAAATATAAATAGTTCTTCGGAAATCGGTTTATTTCATTTTCTGAAATTGGGGAAATGAAAAAACAGAAAGAGGCTGTATCAAAAGCGATGCAGCCTTTTTTTTGTTATTATGCTGCAAGAGCACTCTTTTGAAGATTGGAGTAATCAGCGTGATTGTTATTCTCTATATAGAAAATGATTATGGTTAAATAAACGAGTTTAGTGGTTGATTTTTGCGATTTGCGACAATCTCCAATAGTATTATTAACAATACTTGTAGTGTTTCGATGCAATTTTCCCAGATTGAAGGCAATAGCAAATATGGCAAAGTCCATCATAACTTTGTCTTTATCAAAATGCCTGAACCGATTGTAGTGTTTGTTTGATTTTGTCTGTCCAAATACCGCTTCCGGCTCTATCGCTCGGCGACTTCGGTGCAAGAGTCCTTCCGGCGATCTTAGCAACTCTCTGGCTCTTTGTTTGTGTCGGTTAAGATTGTGGTTTACTTCTATCCTTCTATTGGTCTTGGCATTGTGACACATACACCTCAGTGGGCAGTCATGACAGTTTTTAGCTTCGTAAATGCTTATTTTTGAGATATATCCGTTATCCGACTTTCGTGTTGTAGTTCCTGTTTTCTCCATGTGTTGCCCCATTGGACAAACAAAATAATCTTCCTTTGAGTTATAGTACAGATTCTGAGCAAGAAATCCATTGTTTCTAAACGATTTCTTCTGTTCCTTGTGAAAATAGTTGTACTTTACAAACGGCACAATATCATTGATTTCCATAAACTCATAATTCTCCTCACTCCCATAACCCGAATCGGCAACCGCTTTGTTTGGAAGTCGATTATAACGCTCATTGAACCCATTCATAAAAGGAATATAGGTAAGTGTATCTGTAGGGTTGGGATAAAAATCGTAATGAGTAAAGAACTGGTTTTCGGTACCTATCTGAACATTGTAAGCCGGTTTGAGTTGTCCGTTCATCATGTGATCTTCTTTCATGCGCATGAAAGTGGCAGAAGGATCGGTTTTGGAATAGCTGTTGCGATTGCCTAAAGTCTCCAGATGTTTTTCATATTCCTGAAGTTTTGGTAAATGTTTGTTTTCCAGTGTTTTTATTGCTTTCTGTTCTTCCTTTGAACGACCCTGCTGATTTATTTGGGCAATACGTCTTTTTAATTCTTCACTGTCAATAGGTGTTGGGGGCTCATCCTCCGGCTGATTATCCTGTGCAATACCTTCTTCGACCAGTTCCAATATGTTGCGGATTTTGGCTTCTAACTTTGCTTTGTTCTTTTCAACGGATTTACGCCAAACAAAGGTGTAACGGTTAGCACGTGATTCCAATTTGGTGCCATCCACGTATATCACATCCAAACTCAAATAACCCATATCAACCAGCATTACAACAACCCGGGTAAATATATCGTGGATGGTATCCTTTAAATGAGAGGAACGGAAACGATTAATGGTATTGTGATCGGGGGTCTGATTACCGGACAACCACATAAAACTGATTCTGTCCACAAGAGCCTGTTCTATTTTACGACAGGAGTAAATATTGTTCAAATAACTGTACAATACAACTTTAAGCATCATGCGGGGGTGATATGCACTTGTACCACCACCTTTATAGGTGTCAAATACTTTAGTAATATTCAGATTATCAACTATTTGATTGATAGTGCGCACGGGTGAATTCTGGGGAATTTTCTCATCCAAACTGGCAGGAAACAGACTTATCTGCCCTTGGTTATATGATTTAAATATCGCTTTTGCCATAACTCATATATTTGATTTACAGCCATAAAGATACAAATTAACAGACAATATAACAAACTTTTTCCGGAGTTTTTTCTTGTAAATTATGCAAAAAAAAAAGAGGCTGTCTTCCTTTTGAGACAGCCTCATTTTGATGTAGATTTTTGAAGTTGATATTTTTTTAGAATGTGACTTTTAAGCCAACTTGTAAATGCCAACGACTTAAGAAATCGCTCTTGGCAACACTGGAGCTCTGATATGAGTATGTTGGAATCATATCTCCGTTAGAATTTGCTGTGAGTTTAGTTACTTTTAATGGTTGAATATTATAAGTAGTAGCATATACTGATCCCCAGTTTTTATTTATCATATTACCTGCATTCAATATGTCAAATGTTAATGATATTTTACTCCCATTTTCTTTAAGATAATAGAAATTTTCTGCCAAATGGAGATCGAAGTGGTTTTCCCAAGGTGCATTATTTGAATAACGTACTGCGTACTGACCACGGTGATTTTTTGCATAACTATCATTTTCAATCCAGTTTTCGAAATTCGCACGATCTGTTGACGATGTAAAAGTCATCTTGGCAAGTTCATCTTTTGTCGGTATATACAGTAAAGAATTCCCTCTAAATCCATCACCGTTGAAATCCGCACTTTCATTCATTGTCAAGCAATAACGCATGCCGTTATTGCCGCTATAAA
>DAIDKM010000070.1 GCA_027450045.1 Paludibacter sp.
AGGCATCATCAAACCATATCTTATAGGTTTCCATACATTTCTGATTATGAGTGATTATTTGCCGTAGTATTCGTTCCAACGTTGAATAATAATTTCCTTATTTTCCTCAATAGCAGCTTCCGCATACTTCAAATCTTTTAGCATTTTCTGATCGGACGACTCCAAGTCATCCGATCAGTTGCTTTTAAAGAAGAGCTTATTTGTGACTTTCCAACCATTTACGACCATTGACAAAGGCTTCAATCCATGGAGTCACTTCATCGTTGGCACGTCGTTCTGCCGGATAATGTGCCCATTGCCACGGGAAAATAGCTCGTTCCAAGTGAGGCATCATGGCTAAGTGGCGACCGTCTTCCGAACAAACGGCTGCTGCATCGAAATCAGAACCGTTGGGATTGGCCGGATAGTTGGAATAGCTGTATTTGGCAACAATGTTGTATTTATCTTCGGAATAAGGGAACTCGAATTTTCCTTCGCCGTGCGCTACCCAGAGTCCCAACTGACTTCCCGATAGAGAATTGAAAAGCACCGAATCGTTTTGAGGAATGGTCACTGCGATGAATCCCGACTCAAACTTATGCGAGTCGTTGTGATTCATCTTTGGGCGTTCGGCATGATTCGGATAAACCAAATTCATCTCCACCATCAATTGACATCCGTTGCATATACCAAGGCTCAATGTGTCGGGACGTGCATAGAACTTGTCAAGCGTGCTTTTTGCCTGCGGGTTGAAGAGCAATCCTCCTGCCCAACCTTTGGCTGAACCAAGTACATCGGAATTGGAAAAACCTCCGCAGAAGACCACGAATTGTACATCGTCCAATGTTTCGCGTCCTGAAGCCAAATCGGTGGCATGCACATCTTTTACATCGAAACCGGCCAAATAAAGTGCGTAAGCCATTTCACGTTCTCCGTTTGTTCCCTTTTCACGCATGATGGCCGCTTTGATGCCAGATGGTTTACGGTCGTGACTCAGGGAAAACTGATCGAAACGACCTGTAAATTGTTCGTTGAAATGAAACGTCAGCGGTTGTTGCTTGTAGTTTTGATAACGTTGCAAAGCCAACTGTGCGCCACTTTGTTTTCGATCGAGTAGATAGGAGGGTTTATACCATGTGTCGCGCAACCGGTCGATATCAAACGATTCGTTTGCATTTTCAAGTTGAACGGTGATGAATCGATCAGAAACGGGTTTCCCAAGAGGTGCAAAACGAACATCCTGTTCTTTCAATATATTTTCGACTGCTTGTGTCTCTTTTACCTGAATCACCACAGCGGGGTTTTGAGCAAACAGCAATTTGATAAGTTCGTCCGATGCTGTTTGGTTCAATATCAATTTTGCTTGATTAAGATCGATGGATAAACCTCCTTTTACATTGGCAAAACATATTTCGAGCAGCGTTGTCAACAGGCCGCCATCAGAAATATCGTGACCTGCCAGAATCAGTTCCTGATGGATCAATGTTTGCACTGCCGTGAATGCACGACGAAAATAACCGGCATCCGATACAGAAGGCGCTTTGTCGCCAATGCGATTGAGTGTTTGTGCCAATGCGGAACCGCCTAATTGCAACGGACTATTTGAAAAGTCGATGTAATAAAGTGTTGTATTGGCGTCGTTGACCAAGACTGGCGAAACAATTTTGCGTACATCAGCGACTTCGGCGGCAGCAGAAATGATGACTGTCCCGGGTGCCAATACTTTTTGATCGTCATAGTTTTGCGTCATCGAAAGACTGTCTTTTCCGGTTGGAATGTTGATGCCAAGATCACAGGCAAATTGGCTGCAAGCTTCTACAGCCTTGTAAAGGCGTGCATCTTCACCCGGGTTTTTGCATGGCCACATCCAGTTGGCGCTTAACGAAACACTGTTCAATCCATCAGTAAGTGGTGCCCATACAATGTTCGTCAACGCTTCGGCGATGGACAGGACAGAACCTGCTTCGGGACTGATTAGTGCTGCTGCCGGTGCATGACCGATTGAAGTGGCGATTCCTGATTTTCCGCGATAATCTAATGCTATTACACCAAGATCGTTGAGTGGGAGTTGCAGTTCGCCTGCTGTTTGTTGTTTGGCTACTTTGCCGGTTACGGAACGGTCGACTTTGTTTGTCAGCCAATCTTTACAGGCAACGCTCTCGAGTTGCAGCACGTTTTCAATGTATTGATGAAGGCTCGATTGCGTTGTTTCAACGTGTGCATAGAATTCTTCAATTGTCGAATCGGTAATGACGGTGCGTGGCGGTTTGCCGAACATATCGTCGAGACGAAGATCAATGGGGCATTGTCCGTCTTTTTGTTCAAAGACAAAACGCATATCGCCGGTGGTTTCGCCAACCACATAGAGTGGGGCACGTTCGCGTTCAGCAATTTTACGAAGTTGTGCAATCGCTTTTTCATCCACTAAAAGTCCCATGCGTTCCTGACTTTCGTTGCCGATAATTTCTTTGGCAGAAAGGGTAGGGTCGCCGACAGGCAATTCATTCATCTCAATTTTGCCGCCGGTGGTTTCAATCAATTCCGAAAGGCAGTTGAGATGCCCGCCTGCACCATGATCATGAATGGATACGACAGGATTATTGTCCATTTCGGCTAATGCACGAATGACGTTGGCCACGCGTTTCTGCATCTCGGGGTTTGCACGTTGCACGGCGTTGAGTTCAATGGAATTCTTATATTGGCCGGTATTGACCGACGACACAGCGCCACCTCCCATTCCGATGCGGTAGTTGTCGCCACCCATAACAATCACTTTTTGTCCTACTTTGGGCGTTTCTTTCAAACTGTCTTGCTTTTTGGCAAAACCAACGCCACCTGCTAACATGATCACTTTATCGTAGCCGAAAGTTTTGTTGTTTTCCGCATGTTCAAAGGTAAAGACGGAGCCGCAGATCAATGGTTGGCCAAACTTATTGCCAAAATCGCTGGCGCCGTTCGATGCTTTGATAAGAATTTGTTCCGGTGTTTGATAGAGCCATTTACGTGCCGGAATAGCTTGTTCCCATGAGCGTGAAACATCGTTGCGGGGATACGCTGTCATATAAACGGCGGTACCGGCTAATGGGAGACTTGCTTTGCCGCCTCCAAGTCGATCACGTATCTCACCGCCGGTGCCTGTTGCCGCTCCGTTGAATGGTTCAACAGTTGTGGGGAAGTTGTGCGTTTCAGCTTTTAATGAAATGACCGAATCGAACGATTTTACTTCAAAGAAATCAGGTTTATCATCAGAGGCCGGAGCAAATTGTTCGATGCGCGGACCGGCATTGAATGCCACATTGTCATGATAAGCAGATACCAATTGATTGGGATTGATTTGCGCTGTTTTCTTAATCAATTGAAAAAGCGACGCTCCTTTTGCTTTACCATCAATAATGAATTGACCGTTGAAGATTTTATGGCGGCAATGTTCCGAATTGACCTGCGAGAAACCAAACACTTCGCTATCGGTAAGCGACCGGCCAATCTTATGGCTGATGGCATTGAGATACGCTATTTCATCTGCATTGAGCGCCAATCCTTCACTTTGGTTGTAGGCTTCAATATCATCAATAAAACGGATCTGGTCAGGACTTTTTTGAATGGTAAAGAGATTTTGATCGAGTTTGTCGTAAACACGTTGCAACATCGGGTCATGCGATGTGGTTTCGGTGGCAGACAAGAATTCTTCTATACGAAAAATGCCGTCAATTCCCATGTTTTGAGTAATTTCGACGGCATTGGTACTCCATGGAGTGATCATTTCCCGGCGTGGCCCAATGAAATGGCCAACGATTTCTTGTTTATCAACTAAGGTGGCGTTGTCGAATAGCCACACTAATTTATGAATGGCTTCCGAATCGAGCGGATGAGATGCATCTACGGCATAAAGTGGATGAGTATCATCCTTTTTGAAGAAGAGAATCATGGGTTTATGTGAGGGGTTTTCAAGCTGCAAAGTTAGAAATTTTACTTGGCTAAATCAACTCATTGTATCATTTAGAAACTGCGAATCGATTTTCAAACAGTAATATTTCTAAAATAGCAAAAATGAGCACCGATAAAAAGCTATTTTTGTACGAAGTTTGTCAGGAATCATTGTGCGCAGAATGACTCGAAGATAACGAAAGATGAGAAAACGATTGTTTAAACGTAAGATTCATTACATCTATAATACTGAGACTGCTAAATATGAACCGCAGCCTTTTTCGTATCGGCGTCTTCTGGTGCAAATTGGCAGTCATTCGATTGCGGGAATTCTGACAGGTTTACTCTTTTTTACCATTTTTGTTTTTACGTTTAATACGCCGAGTGAACGTACTTTGCGCAGTGAAAATATAGCCTTACAAGCTCAGTATAATGAATTGCAAAGTCGTTTGGATGCTTATCAGGGTGTCCTTTCCGATATTCAATCGCGTGATAATGATATGTATCGCGTACTTCTACATACCGATAGTTTACCAACTTCGGTGCGAAAAGGAAGCTTTAGCCCTGCCCGATACGAGTCTCTGCTACGCTCCACGAATTCTCAATTGGCGGTAGAAATGACAGAACAAACCGATATAATTGCTAAAGAGTTGTACGTTCAGTCCAAATCGTTTGATGAGCTGGGGCAATTGGCTTTGCAAAAAGAGAAGATGTTACGGTGCATTCCTGCCATTCAACCGGTATTAAACAAAGATTTAAGACTCATCACTTCCGGCTTCGGAGTTCGTATTGATCCTGTGTATAAAACGGCGCGTTTTCATGCGGGCATGGATTTCAGCGCTCCGCAAGATACGAAAGTGTTTGCAACGGGAGATGGCGTGATCACGTTTGTCGGTTGGGATCAGGGACTGGGAAATACGGTTATTATCGATCATGGATTTGGTTATGAGTCGGTTTATGCTCATTTAGATAATACCAAGGAACGAAAAGGCGTTAAGGTTAAGCGTGGTGATGTGATAGGTGCGGTTGGCGAAAGCGGCAAAGCCACGGGCTATCATTTACATTATGAAGTTCATTATAAAGGGAAGCCGGTAAATCCTGTCAATTATTTCTTTATGGATTTATCGCCCAAAGAGTATGATAAGATGATTCAACAGTCGAATCGAATGGGTGTAACATTGGATTAAGATCACTTTAGTCACTAAAATTATGAGACCATCAATATTAATAACAAACGATGACGGATTGATGGCGAAAGGCCTTCAGGAATTAATAACGGCTATGCGGCCGCTTGGCGATATTGTTGTTGTGGCTCCAGACGGACCCCGTTCTGGAATGTCGAGCGCCATCACGGTGAATGTTCCTACTCGTTTGCATAAAATCAGCGAAGAGGAAGGTTTGAAAAGATACCGATGTTCTGGTACACCCGTTGATTGCGTGAAGTTGGGCCTTCATATCTTGTTTCCCGACAAAGCTCCCGATCTTTTGGTTACCGGCATCAATCACGGCACCAATTCTTCCATCAGTGTGGTTTATTCGGGAACAATGGGTGCTGCTATTGAAGGGTGCATCAATGAAGTGCCTTCCATTGGCTTTTCGTTGTGTAACCATCTTCCTGATGCTGACTTCTCCCATTCGCTTCCTTTTGTTCAACGCATTGCCGAAAATGTACTTGAACACGGCTTGCCCGAAGGTGTTTGTTTGAATGTGAATATGCCGGATGCTCCACCGCAAGGCGTGAAAATATGTCGTCAGGCGAATGGCCGGTGGACGGAAGAGTTTGTACGACACGTTGATCCCCACGGATTTCCCTATTTCTGGTTGACAGGTAATTTTTCCAACGATGAACCTCATGCGATGGATACCGACGAATGGGCTTTGGACAATGATTTCATCGCCATTGTGCCAACAAAAATTGATTTGACGGCTCATGAAGCCATTGATGCCTTGAAAACTTGGCAATTCTAATCACAACTTCAGACTGTAATTTTGTCATTGCCATATTAAACCGATGAATGAGATGAAATGGGTTAAACGAATGGATAGCTTTTGGGTCGGCTTGGTGCTGTCGCTGATCATGCCCGTAATCTTTGGCCTGATCTTTTTTCATACTGCCTACAAGGGTGATACTTCCATGTGGGAAGCTCTCCGATTAACAATACAGTGGCGGCTACCCTTGTTCGGCAAACTCATTCTGGTGAGTATTGTTCCCGATTTAGGCGCATTGTTTCTTTTTTATAATGCCGAATATTGGAAAGCATGCCGTGGCGTTATTGTGGCCACGGCACTTTACTTCATCTTTTCCTTCATCTTTTTAACCTGATTATGCTTCACCGCCTTTAAAGTTAAGTGGCATCAGTGGATTAGGAGCGCCTTCAGGTATTTTTATCTTTCCGAAAATCGATTCATACTTGGCAATATTCTCTTGCAAAGCCATTAAAAGGCGTTTGGCATGTTCGGGTGTGAGAACAATACGCGATTTAACGTGTGCTTTAGGCGTTCCCGGCATGATGCGTACAAAATCGACTACAAACTCCGATGAGGAGTGCGATATGATGGCTAAATTGGAATAGATACCTTCGGCGATTTCGTCAGTTAATTCAATATTAATCTGATTTTCTTGATTTTCCATAGTTTGTCTGTTTTATTAGGGTGTTTCAACAAAAGTAATCATTCTGCTTGTAACTGGAAGACTTTGCAACGTAATTTTATTCCGTATATGATGGCTTGTAGTTAATTCTCTGTTCCGGTTAGTACATCGCTTGTTATGCTTTGATCATCATTTGAAATGGGTTTATTGTAAAGTCGGTTAATCCCTTTTCTCTTGTTGCATTGTTACGAAAGTGACCGGTATAATGGCTTTCTGGTGCATGTTGCCTTTCTTGTCTTTCAAGATGAGATACAGTTCTTGCCGGTCTCTTCCCACCGGGATTACCATGCTACCTCCTTCGGTAAGTTGTTCAATCAATTTTTCGGGGATAAAAGGTGGCGCCGCAGTCACCATGATCAAATCGTAAGGCGCTGCTTCAGGGTAACCTTGATAACCGTTGCCGAGAGTAAAGTGAATGTTCCGGTATTTGAAAGGTTCAAGATTTGCTTTGGCTGTTTTCTGCAATTCGGCATAAATTTCCATCGTGTAAATCTCTTTTACCAATTCGGCAAGAATTGCGGTTTGATATCCTGTGCCAGTACCCACTTCAAGCACCTTATGCCATTTCTTTGGCGATAGCAATTCAGTCATTAAAGCAACAATATAAGGTTGCGAAATGGTTTGTCCGCACGATGATGGCAATGGTTGATCGCGATAAGCTGATTGACGATAGGAAGCCGGCACAAAAAGATGTCGCGGAACTTTTTTGATGCTTCGCAAGACCGCTTTATTCTTGATGCCACGCGCTTCAATTTGTTCTGCAACCATTCGAAGGCGTTCTGTTGCTTCGGGTTCCATGATGGCTTATGATTTACTTCTTCTTTGGCTGTTGCTGGTTGGAGCGCTTTGTGCGCTGTTGTTTTTTTGTCTTAATATAGACAAGTTTAATGGTTGCTCTGTCTGTAATGCGCTCATCTATATCAAAATTGTCTTTTAACGATTTAATTAGTGGGGTGAGTTTTTCATAACCATAATTTCTTGGGTCGAAGTCCGGTTTCTTCTTTATCAAAAGGGTTCCTACATCTCCTAAGAATGCCCACCCATCTTCATCTGCAACATCATTCACGGTCGATGATATTAACGAGATCGTCTCTGAATCAACCTTTGGTATTGAAACTTGCTCAACTATTTTATTGGTCGATAATGGAACTATTTCAGCAGTCTTAGGTAAATGTTCACTCTTCAATATCTCAAAATAGATAAACTTATCGCACGCAACGATAAACGGATTAGGCGTTTTCCGTTCGCCGAACCCAAACACTTTCATGCCCGATTCTCTTAACCGGATGGCAAGTCTGGTGAAATCGCTATCACTCGAAACAATGCAAAATCCATCTACTTTGCCGGTATATAATATATCCATTGCATCTATAATCATGGCAGAATCGGTAGAATTCTTGCCTGTTGTATAACTATATTGTTGAATAGGCGTTATGGCATTTTCAAGCAGTACGCTTTTCCATCCTGCTAAATTAGGCTTTGTCCAATCGCCATAAATCCGTTTAAATGTTGGCACTCCGTATTTTGCAATTTCTTCCATCATTGCTTTCACATTTCCGGATGGCACATTGTCGGCGTCAATGACAACTGCAAGTTTTAAATCCTGTTTTGTATCCATAATCCATTCTTTATTTGATAAGGTTGCAATTTTATTTAAAGGTCGGATATCCGACCGTTTGGCCAAAGAGTACTTGTTGATCGGTTCGCAAGGCTAATTTTGTTGTCAATGCAGGTTTATCACAATTATGAAACCAAGCGGCAAGATATTGAGAAGCTGCATACAAATATACGTTAGCTGCGATCATTCCGGTATCGACAAAGTAATAGGACTTTTGAATTTCCGCATCTTGCAAGCCCGGCTCCTGATAACCTGATGTGTGCGAAAGTTTATGATCGTACCGGAGCGTTGTCTCCAATACCCAATTGTCCATAATCAATGGCAAAAGAACGAAGATCACCGGCAACAACCGGCACAAGCTTATGATGAATAGCATCATATAAATAGGTTCCTTCTTCCATGGCGACATAAAGATCAATCTCCTGCGAATTGCTTGCACTGGCTGCTGTCCTTCCGGGAATGCCAAACGGGCCATCTTTTCTATTTACACCATAAGCCACCCAAAGGAGATTGGATAGTGTTTGTAATGACAGTTTTCGATCGCTTATCTCACGGATGGTTTTTCGTTGCTGAAATGCTTTTTTGCCGATTCTTCAAGATCGAATTCAGGCTTCAAGAGTATGATAGGTTGTAGATTCTGTAATGAAGCGGAATTGTCTGATACAAATGAATTTTCGGATTCCTTGTCCATGTCTTTTTTCATTGTCGAATGTCCTTCCTTAGTTTATTTTAGTGAAAATCAAATGTCACAATAAAAAAGTGTGGAGTTTTTATATAGTCTTTTTATCAAGTAAAGACTTCGCTCTGGTTACGACCTTTTCTTGGAAGTATTCGACGCTATCCAAAACAAAACTGTCATTGCAGATACAAAATAGGGGAAAACCCCATAGAATGTGTCAGATACTGAATGCGATTTTCTATCCACAGTAATAAACACGGTTATGCAAAAAACAATCGCACAAAGTGTTATGAATCCTCCAGTAAACGAAGTCGGAAAATAAAACCATCCGGTCTTTTTGAACCAATTTATTTTCATAAAGTGTGAAATTGTGATGTGTGAATATGTTTATTGGGCAAAGTTTCAAAGTGAAGTCTCACGTTACAATGTAGATTTGTCTCTTTTATCTTGTTTCTTAAAAGCCCTGTATAGTAAAGTGATAATGGTCATTAGCCACCCAATCGGATAAGGAAGGATGAGGATTCCCCACCACATAGATAATGCTGATTTACCACCAATGCCTCCGAGTGACGATAAATAAAACAGAAAACAGACTCCCACAACGATTAGCATAAATGATGTCAGAAATATTTTCCGGTGTCGGTCGTGTGTTATGTATGTCGAGAATGCAATCAATGTACTGCCGGCTGCTATTACAACCGATCCTTCCATTGGATCAAGCGCACCAATGAGTAAAACAATAATGCCTAAGATATACATGATGCGCATCCATTTTGTTTTCTCTTGCATTTATAGTGATAGTTAAATGGGGGTTTATTCTCGTTACCAAATAAAAGGGATCAGTCTGTATTTTACCTTCTTCTTATACTCTTTGTATCCTTCCAATTCATCGACTAACATTTTTTCTTCTCCTATGATTCGTGCTGCCAGAAGGAAGATCATTATCAGGCCGGTTAGTATTCCAAATAGAGACCCCAGTAACATGGGCGTTCCTATAAAAAGGAATAATGCAGCAAGATACATTGGATGCCTCACAAAACCATAAACTCCTGTTGAAACGACTTGCTGTTTTCGTTCCGTCTGTATCCTGACTAAAGGCGATAGAAAAGTATTATCAACATACGATCGATAAAAAAAGTAGAATGACATGATTAACCCGATTCCTCCCACAATTTTCAGCCATAAAGGAAAGTAAGGTGTCCATCCATATCTCTTTGCATCTAATGGCATAATGACTATCCAAGCTATAAATCCTATCAAAAGTCCATAGACAACATATTTATCCCATCCTTTCTGATCGCTGCCGGGTTGCCTGTATCTTTCAGCAAGTAATGCAGGATCTTTACGATAGAGATGAATAATTGTTACAAAACATAAGACAGTAAACCAGATACTAAAAATCCAGCCTTCAATCCACAACCAATCTCCTGAAAGGAAAAGTAGCAATGCCGGAAACAGGAGTATGTAGAGTAACGTGAAAAGCACTTTGCCCACCGTTAACTCTTTGTTTTCAAATGTCATACATTATCATTGAATTGATTTTGTTTTTAGTGAGGCTTTCATTTTGAATAAAGGCCCCACTACCCGCACTTTAAGAGGAAGGTTACATTAAAACATCGTGAAAAGTCGTACGTCAATGTTATCTGCAAGAACCCGATAACTCTTTCCGCAACAAGAACAACGGATTACTGGGATTATTCTGCTTATAATTCGGTCTGAGGCTCTTCGGCGTATTCTTGTCATTTGTTGACCACATAATGGACAGGTTCTGTTGTTTCTCACCTTCAATAATCTCATTACTATTTTCTTCATATCGCAAAGTGTTGATGTTTAAAACTGTGCTCTTTATTTTAGTGAAGCACTCACTCACGTGAAGGTGACACTATTCGTATAGCATGTTCCCTAAACAAATGAAGGTTTCAACATCACAACAGTTGCAAATTGTTTTCATATCCGGCCTAGTTGCGCTTCACTAAGCTTGGGGTAATCAAAACAATCGAAAACTAACATCCAAAACCACTCTTCATATTATTTATATATTACCTAAAATGTATGCTTGTATTTATTCTCAATTTTGTTTTTGTAAAATACTAATAGAATAACTCTTTGTCACTCTATATTCTTTAGTAAATGAGTTATATATTGTAAGTTATAAAGCAGTAGATACTTATACTTCACCAATTGCAGTTTACAATTCAAGTCTGCTTAATCTTCATCAACCCTATTGTCACTATAAAATTTACAGTACTGATGGATAATATTCAGCTTCGCTGATCAAAAAGAGTCCTACCATATTCATTTTGCAAATCTACAAACAATATTGTATAAAGTGTCAAACGGATATGCCTTTATTTGTATGTTTCTCAGCAACTTTCATTCGTTGTTACTTGCTTCTCAAAGGATGTATGTCGTTATCTCGTCACTCCAATTAAGTGAGGGATCCGTGCAAAAAGCGACAATACAAAACACCATCTTTGAATTGCTTGTCAGTTTTTTAATCAATATTTTACGTTTTGTGTCGGCCTCATACATCCACACGCAGTTGGGAGCGACAGAAAATGTCGTGTAGTGAACAATATACGTATGAGCATGGTTTATTCTGTCACAACTAACCACTACACTGCCTTTTTCAACTCCCATGGTTACCTTTACTCCGATAGATTTTTTCTAATGGGCCAATAGTGGATGGGATTTTCTTTATATCAAACCCGCTGGAAACGATGATAGCTTCATCTCCTCCTGACATGGTTTGAACATAGACTGCCCAAAGTTCAATCAGCACATGCGAATTTTGAGGGTTAGCAAAACAGGAAAAATAGGATGAAGATGATGAGATAATCGTTGGTGGGAAAAATCACTTTTAGCAAAGCGTGATGAAAGTTATTCTCTCTGTCAATAATATACCTCCAAAGAGATTTTTACACGATGCGATTGGTGGGGTGATAAAAAATTGTATCTTTGCACCGCTTTTACTCGCATGGAAAGTTGCCAGAGTGGTCGAACGGGGCAGACTCGAAATCTGTTGTACCCTTCGGGGTACCGGGGGTTCGAATCCCTCACTTTCCGCGCCATACATTTTATTTTAAGGGTAAATATTAGGAAAGTGAAACACACAAATTGTGATAATTTGTGTGTTTTTTTAGTGCGCCGAGCATGGCGAGTAAATTTGACGGTTCAAGTCCGTTATGGGGGTTATCAGTTGCCAACCATTAGC
>DAIDKM010000071.1 GCA_027450045.1 Paludibacter sp.
TTGCATCAGTGAATCCAAGCATTTATTCAATTTTATTCTTTTGGCTCTCTTGGTGTTAGAAACAGTATGACTAATTGAATGATCCCAAACCCTAAATAAACAATGGTAGGTTTGCACGCCTCAAATCTTCTATTCTGTAAAATAGGCGCAATTAATCGTTTCTTTATCCTTAAATTCTCAAAATTATGATGAGACCTATTCAGCAAAAATGGATTCGTTTGGGTATGGCATTCTTTTTGGTATTATTTACCATAGCAGGAAGTTATGCACAAACAAGAGTCATTAAAGGGAAAGTGGTTGATGCTACGAATCAACCCATTATCGGAGCAACAGTAAAGGTAGCAGGGACTTCTATGGGAACCATTACGGATGTAAAAGGATTTTATTCCCTTTCAGCAACGTCGAAAGACAAATTGCTTTTTTCGTTTATGGGCTACAAACCAGTAGAGGAATCAATTGGCGATCGTTCTGTGATAAATGTCACATTGGAAGAATCTACAGTACAAATGCAGGATGTGGTAGTTACTGCTTTAGGGATTAAAAGAGAAAGTAAGGCTCTAGGATATTCTGTGGATGAGATTAAAGCAAGCGAACTACTAAAAAATAAAAGCGCAAATATAATTAATTCATTACAAGGAAAAGTAGCCGGTGTAGATGTAACTCAAAGTAGTGGAGCCCCAGGCGCAGGTTCTAGCATTATAATTCGAGGTGGAACTTCTTTAAGTGGAGACAATCAGCCTTTATTTGTGGTCGACGGAATTATATATGATAATTCAACTCCAATTGGAGGAAATTCAGGCTTTGATGGTACGCAACGAACTTCTACTACTTTTAGCAATCGTGTGATGGATATAAATCCTGAGGACATTGCAAGTATGTCAGTTCTGAAAGGAGCAGCAGCATCTGCATTATATGGGTCTCGTGCTGCAAATGGTGTAGTGATAATTACAACAAAACAAGGTTCTGAGGGTGGTAAAGTAACAGTAGGAGTCAGCTCGAAGGTGCAATCATCTTGGGTTAATAGGTATCCAGAGGAGCAAAATGGTTATAAACGAGGGTATTATAATCAAGCTGGAACTTTTAGTGATTTTACTACACAGTCTTGGGGACAACCATTTGCTTCATCTGATGCTATTTATGATAATATCAAAAACTTTTTTCAAACTGGAGCTACCTATGATAATAGTGTAAATGTGTCAGGCGGCAGTAAAAACGGGAGCTTTTATTTATCAGCTTCACGGTTTGATCAGACCGGTATAGTTCCTACTACAGGCTATAATAAAACTACATTTCGATTTAATGGTGACCAAAAATATGGAAATTTAACAGTCGGCGCGAATGTTGCCTATTCAATAGCCAATACTGACAAAACACTTACCAGTTCAGGTCTCTACGGTGGTGGTGGAAACGGTGCAATGACTGCGGTTTACACATGGGCAAGAAGCGATGATATGACGCATTATTTGAATTCCGATGGAACTAAATACCGAATGTTCGCAGGCTTACAGCCACTTGAAAATGATGTGGAGAATCCTTATTGGATTATCAATAAAGACAAATTGACCGATCAGACAAATCGTTTTACAGGATCTTTGAATGCAAATTATAAGGTTACAAACTGGTTTGATATTAAATATCGTGCAGGTTTAGATAGATACACATTGGGGAATTACACTTATATTGCTCCTGGCAGTGCGGTGTCTATTACGTATCAGAATGGACGTTTGTCAGAGAGCGATTACACATATCAGTTTTTGAATTCGAACTTGATGTTGAATTTTCACAAAACTTTTGGCTCATTTGATACAAATCTTTTATTGGGACAAGATATTGAAGATACTAAAACAGTAAATAATATGCGTACCGGATGGAATTTTAGTACTCCTGGTACGATAAGTTTTTCCAACTTTTCAACCGCAAATGAACTCTTTCAGGAAACGCACTCAGAAAACCGTTTAATGGGATTGTACGGAGAAATGAATGCTTCTTATAAAAGTATCGTTTATTTATCTTTGACAGGACGAAATGATTGGACATCTACTCTTCCAGTGGCAAACAGATCATATTTTTATCCTTCCATAAGTGGAAGTTTTGTGTTTTCTGAATTATTGCCACAAAACAACATATTAAGTTTTGGTAAATTACGTGCATCATGGGCTAGAGTTGGGCAAGCGACAGATCCTTATGTCACGAACACTTACTTGTGGCCGCCTGTTCAAACTTTATCAGGTCTTGGAATTGGAGATAGTTGGACACGTGGAAATCCCTATTTAAAGCCACAAATTACGCAATCAAGTGAATTTGGCACGGAGTTGAAGTTCTTAAATGGGCGTTTAGGTCTGGATTATACCTATTATTTCAATACTACATATAATCAAATTTTACAACCCAGAACGAGTCAGGCAACCGGATTCATTTTTATGTCAACAAATGCTGGAGATGTTTCAAACAAGGGAATGGAAATCTCTATTACGGGGAAACCAATCGTTACAAAGGATTTTACTTGGGACATGACGTTGAATTTAGCAGGGAATAGAGGTAAGGTTAATAATCTTATTCCTGGTCTTAGTCCTATGTATGTAACAGACGTTCAAGTGGGTAATGCAAAAGCAGCTTCTTTTAGTGGTGGTGCATTTATGGGGATTTCAGGATCAAAATGGAGTAGAGATCCTAAAGGCAATATTATTTTAGACTGGAACACAAGCATGCCAACTTCGGATAACGTATCAACGTATTATATAGGAAATAGAGAACCAAAATTCTCAGGCGGATTCAACAATAGTTTGCAATACAAAAATTGGAATTTCTCTTTCTTATTTGATATTAGAGTTGGAGGAGATGTTTACAATGGAACCGATTATTTAATGACCACCTATGGAATGAGCCCAAGAACACAAAATAGAGAGTCGTTGACTATTAAAGGAGTTTCTCTTAATCCAGCAACCGGTAGCCTTGAACCCGTTACTCGAACATTTCAAGCAGGGCAAATGTACAATATAAAAGGAGTCCAAACCTCAGGGGCAAGCATTATCTCAACATACTATTCCTCTTATTATCCGGTTGAGTCAGCTAATTTTATGACGAATACGAATTGGCTGAGATTGCGTTCTGTTTCATTAACATACTCTCTTCCATCAAAAATTTTAGCACGACAAAATGTCATTAAATCATTATCTATCAATGCAACGGGGTACAATTTGTTGTTGTTTACAAATTACAAAGGGATGGATCCTGAATCAAGCGCTGCCGGAGCAGGCGTATCGGGATCAAGTTCTGTAGGCATCGATTATGCTGGCGTTCCTGCAACCGCAGGATGCTCTCTTGGAGTCAATATAACGTTCTGATTTATTTGAAATTACTTAATTTGAATTATTATGAAAAAGATACTGATAGCATTAATTGCGTTGACTCTTACTTCCTGCCAACAATGGTTGAATGTCAACGTGAATCCAGATGTCCCAAATAATGCATCTGCAACAGTTGATTTGCGTCTACCGTGGATTGAATATTATTATTTGTATTCTTGGGGAGTTGCAAGTGTGAGATCTTCATATGTCAATGGGACTATCACAGCAAACAGCACCACCTCAGCAAACGGATTGTTAGCAGCGTGGAATCCGAGTACATATTCTGTAACGACTCCTTACCAGAATTGGTTTATTGGCGCAGCATGTAACATTCCCGATTTAATTAGCAAAGCTACAGCCGAGCAAGCTTGGGATTATGTTGGAGCGGCTTATACGATTAGAGCGATGGGATATATGTTGATGACAGATTGGTATGGAGATATGCCGTATAATGATGCTGTTTCTACTTCTGTTACGCCTACTTTTGACAGTGGACAAACCATATATAATGGTTGTTTAAGCGATTTGAATAAAGCACTTTCCTATTTTAATAAAACCCAACCTACAACAGCAACAAGTTTTGCCAAAGGAGATAGTTGGAATAAAGGTGATGTTCAAAAATGGATTAAATTGATACACGGATTAAAGGCTAGGTGGTTTCTCAATTTGTCTAAGAAAACTTCTTTGTTTCAACCTGATTCTATCTTGAATGAATTAGCGTTAGCGCCTCAAAATGTTAGTGAGAGTATTATCGTTAATCACGTAAATGATCCGACAGATTTAGCAGGAAATTTTACAACGGGGGATTCATATAAAACATCTGTTATCTATGATTATGCAGCATGGAGTGATGGTGCTCGTATTACAAAATGGTACATGGATTTGTTGACTAACACGTTTACTGGTGGCTCGAGCGTTGTTGACCCAAGGACAAATTGGTTAGTGCCTTCGGCTCAATTTACAATAAATGGCGTTAAAACCTTTGTCAGAGACGTTCCTGTTGATGTAATAAACTCAAACATTCGGTTAAGCAGTGGCCCTATGTTATCTACCTATTCTCCTACAACGCAAAAATGGTATATCAATACTACCAATACTGCAAGATTGGGAGATACTGTGTATATTAGTCTCAAAGCATTGAGTGCACAAACCGGGGCCAAAACATCTGAAAGCACATGGCAAGCAACGGATGGCACGGTTATATCTACAGGCACATTCTATACAAGACCTGAGTCGCCATCGCATATTCTTGGATATCCAGAAATGTGTTTCATTAAAGCGGAGGTATTATTCAGAAAAGGAGATAAAGCTGGTGCACTATTAGCCTATCAAGCAGGGATTAAAGCGCACATGGATTTAATGAATCTTACATTATCCACTTATAACACATCAGCATCAATAAATCCATATAAGCAACCTATACCACAATCTGCTATAAACGCATTTATGACAAGCGCTGCAGTTGCTCAAACACCAGATCAATTGACTATGGCAAAGATTATGCAACAAAAGTTTATTGCATTGTCATTTACACAGCAAAATTGGAATGATATGAGGCGTTTTGATTATAGTGCCGGTGATATTGGAGGGTATGGAGTCGTATATCCAGATTTTGATAGACCATACGAGTTTGGAGCTACAGGAGCAACAAAAATACCTGGTCAATCCAAAACAGATCCTTCATATTGGTTTAGAAGAATGATGCTGCCAAGTGCCGAAACTGTCTACAATTCAAAAAATGTATTGTTAGACAATCCTCATGCACTGGATTTGTCAATATGGTCAATGCCTGTTTGGTGGGATACAGCTAATTAGCATTCTTAAGAATCCGCTTGGAAAGAAATTTCAAATATCGTCTTTAGTTTAGCCGCATTGTAATTTTTTTTCAGCGTATACTTCTGATTGTTTTTGAATTTAATCCATCTCAACTAAATTTTCAGCGGAACGACAATAATGTTGCTGTTAGTGCAGCGTTAAGTTGTTCCGCTGTTTTATGATGACTTTTCCTTGGGGCAAAATAGTATGCGGGCTTAAAGAAAAGGATATTCAGTACCTTTGCAGCAATCAAACCATTGAGTTAAACCTATTTTTATGTCACTATCTTTAATCCTTTCTGTTTTTGTTATTTACACCATCTTATTGTTTGTGGTTTCGTGGTACACTTCTCGCAAGGCTGACAATAATTCTTATTTTCAAGGGAATAGGAAATCTCCGTGGTTCGTGGTGGCGTATGGCATGGTGGGCACTTCCCTTTCAGGTGTTACCATGATTTCGGTTCCGGGCAATGTGATGAGTCAATCTTTCTTTTACATGCCGATGGTATTGGGTTTCATGGTAGGTTATGTAGTGGTGGCTTTTGTGTTATTACCACTCTATTATCGCATGAACCTGATCTCGATTTATTCTTATTTGGAATCACGCTTTGGATTTTTCACCTATAAAGCCGGCGCTTCATTTTTCCTGCTTTCGAGAGTACTGGGGGCTGCGGTTCGTATTTATCTGGTGGTTTTTGTTTTGCATGGATTACTTCCTGCCGGCACTCTTCCATTCTGGGCTGTTGCGTTGGCCTTTATGGTTTTAATTTATCTCTACACGCTCAAAGGTGGTGTGAAAACCATCGTATGGACAGACATGTTACAAACCACGTTTATGATTTTAGCGGTTATTGTGGCTGTATTTGTCATTCAAAAACAAATGAGATGGAACTTTGGCGAATTGATGTCGGCTGTGACAACGAGTCATTATTCTGCATGGTTTGATTTTAACTGGGATCATTCTACCTATTTTCTGAAACAATTTGTCAGTGGCATTTTTATTACGATTGTTATGACGGGATTAGATCAGGAGATGATGCAAAAGAATTTAAGTTGCAAGACTCTAAAAGACTCGCAAAAGAACATAATGACGACCAGTTTTACCATTTTGGTGGTCAATCTTTTGTTTTTGACGTTAGGCGCTGTATTGGCGCTTTATGTAAAACAACATGGGGGAATGGCTGCAATGGGTATTTCTTCTGTAGATAAAATATTTCCTACTGTGGCTACGACCTATTTGGGGGTTGGTATCGGCGTAATCTTTTTAATCGGGTTGGTTTCTTCGTCCTATCCGAGTGCGGGAGGAGCTTTAACTTCGTTAACAACCTCTTGGTGTGTTGATTTTGTCGGGTTTAATCGTCGAACCGATTTAACCGAGAAACGAAAACTGTCGATTCGATATCGAACTCATGCCGTGTACACGGTGGTTTTCTTTTTCTTGATTCTGCTATTGTATGTTCTGAACAACGAAGCGGTGATTAATTTGGTGTATCAGTTGGCTTCCTATACATACGGTCCTTTGCTTGGTTTTTTCTTTTTTGGTATTTTGACACGATATCAGGTGCGAGATCGTTGGATGCCTTACGTGGCTGTTTTATCTCCGGCATTCTGTTTTCTGCTTGATCGTTTGAGTAATACATTCTTTCATTTCGGTTTTGGCTTCACGCTGTTAATTGTGAATGGGTTGTTTACCTTTATGGGAATGTGGATTTTGAAGAAACCGGCATTGACGCTAAACAAAGTTATGGACATGTAGATGATTGCCCTGCTGTTGAATGTTTAAAACATTGATATGATGAAAAATACCCATTTGTTTATCTTGCTATTTAGTATAACAAGTTTAGCGTTACACGCTCAACAATGGATACGTGTCAATCAGTTAGGGTATTTGCCTGAAGACATGAAAGTGGCGGTATGGGTGAGTAAAGAGAAACCGCAACCGAAAGAATTTCGTGTGGTGAATGAAATAACCGGAGAAACCGTGTATGTTGGACACAATATTCGCCCCAAAAGAGCCAATGAAACTTTTGCTGCCACTGCACGACTTGATTTCTCTCCCGTTAAAGAAGCCGGAGCTTATTATATTGAAGCGGGCAAAGCAGTCTCACCTGTTTTTCGTATTGGAAAAAATTTGTACGATGGCACTGCTGATTTTTTGTTGCAATACATGAGGCAGCAGCAATGTGGTTACAATCCGTTTCTGAAAGATTCGTGTCATCGTTATGATGGACGCATCATTTTCAGCCCTAAGCTTGAAGGAGAGAAAATATCCGTATATGGCGGTTGGCACGATGCTTCGGATTACTTAAAGTATGTGACAACTTCAGCTAATGCAGTGTTTGAAATGCTGTTTGCTTATCAGCAGAATCCTTCGGCTTTTGGAGATCATTTTGATGCCAACGGTAATCCCGGAAGCAATGGTGTTCCTGATATATTGGATGAGGCAAAATGGGGTTTGGATTGGTTGGTACGTATGAATCCTGATAAAGACACCTATTTCAATCAGGTAGCAGACGATAGAGATCATGCTTTCTTTCGTCTGCCATCGGAAGACTCAGTTGATTACGGTTGGGGGAAAGGGAAAGAAAGACCCGTTTACGCTTGCATGGGACAACCACAAGGATTGTTCAAGTATAAAAATCGTTCGACGGGCTTAGCTTCAACAGTAGGTAAATTTTCCTCTTCTTTTTCTTTAGGTGCTAAATTGTTAGCTCCATATTACCCTCAGTTTGCTGTCATGTTGAAACAAAAAGCAGTGGATGCTTATCAAAAAGGAGTGGAGAATCCCGGTGTTTGTCAAACTGCTCCATGTGTTTCTCCTTATTTTTACGAAGAAGATAACTGGGTGGACGACATGGAGTTGGCCGCTATGCAATTGTATAATGCTACAGGAAAGAATGATTATCTGAACAGTGCTGTTAACTATGGTCGCATGGAACCTGTAACACCTTGGATGGGTGCTGACTCGGCGCGACATTATCAATGGTATCCATTTATCAATCTGGGACATTATTTTTTAGCCACACAGTCGAATAAACGCGTGAGTGCAGAGTTTATCCGTAACATGCGAAGTGGATTGGAACGCATCAGAGACCGTGCAGGCGATGATCCATTTATGAACGGCATTCCTTTTATTTGGTGTTCAAACAATCTGGTTGTAGCGGCAGTAACGCAATGCCATCTTTATCGTCAGCTGACCGGAGATACGACCTTTCTGGAAATGGAAATGGCTTTACGAGATTGGTTGTTTGGTTGTAATCCCTGGGGAAAATGTATGGTTGTCGGGCTACCGGAATATGGAGACTATCCTCATCATCCGCATTCGGCTTTATCTGCGGTCTATCATTATCCGATTGATGGTGGCTTGGTAGATGGCCCCATCTATGCTCCTATTTTTCATGGTTTGAAAGGAGTTCATCTGACTCATGAGGATAAATATGCACCTTTTCAATCGAACAGAGTGGTGTATCATGACGATTGGGCTGACTATTCAACGAATGAACCGACAATGGACGGAACAGCTTCACTGTGTTATTACTTGTCTTCTTTGTCCGGAAATATTCAATCTGTTTCAAAAGATCGATATGAAGAAGGCGGTATTATTCAAGGTGATACGTTGAAAAAAGAATTGACATTGGTGTTTACGGGCCATGAATTCTACGATGGCTATGCCACAATCCGAAAAGTACTCAAAAAACATGGCATCAAAGGAGCTTTTTTTCTGACAGGCGATTTTTATCGTAAACATCCCAAATTGACCAAACAGTTGCAAAATGATGGTAATTATTTAGGGCCACATTCAGACAAGCATTTACTTTATGCCGATTGGACAAAGCGAGATTCCACCCTTGTTACACGGAAATCATTTGATAAAGATTTGAAAGATAATTATCTAGCAATGAAAAAAGCCGGATTGAAATTGGACGAACCATATTATTTTCTGCCTGCTTTCGAGTATTATAATGCACAAATCAGCAGCTGGGCAGAACAATTGGGCGTGACATTGGTGGATTTTACGCCCGGAAGCAGTTCCAATGCGGATTATACCACGCCCGATATGAAATCGTATCGTTCATCCAGCCAGATTTTTGATAATATTCTGAAGTTTGAGGCAAAGCGCACACTAAATGGGTTTCTGTTGCTTACACATCTTGGCACAGATAGTCGCCGAACAGACAAATTTTATGCCAAGTTAGATCAACTTATTGTAATCTTACAACAAAAAGGCTATCGTTTTGTGCCTATCAACGAGCTATTGAATGAAAATGGAGCCTTGTAATTATTCTAATAATTTCACTATGAGAAAATTAAAAACAATGTTTATTGCTTGCTTTTGCCTGTTATTTTTCAATATCTTTTCTCCGGTTTATGGAATTACACCGCAATATGGCATTGCCACTCAATCCGTCATTAATCTGCGTCAGATGCCTTCTTTCGCTGCTGAAATGGGGACACAAGCCCTAATGGGGACTCCCGTGCATATTTTGGAAACGGAACATGGTTGGAGTCGTGTGATGACGCCTGACGGATACACGTCCTGGACAACCCAAGAAAGTGTACAACCTATGACGATTGATCAATATAAGACATGGAATGCCGCTCCAAAAATGATTGTTACGGTATATTTTACAGTGTTGCATGCACAACCGTCGCAGAACGCACCCGTGGTATCGGATGTGGTTTGGGGTGATATTTTGCGACAAAATGGAACGTATGGGGCTTATTATCGGCTACTTTTGCCGGATGGGCGCACTGCATTTTTGCAAAAAGACTATGCGATACCTTTCGATCAATGGTTGACGACACGCCTACCGACCGCTCAAAATATTATTGCCACCGCAAAATGTTTTATCGGATTCCCTTATTTATGGGGTGGAACTTCTGTTAAAGGGATGGATTGCAGTGGGTTTACAAAAACTTGCTTTTTTTTGAATGGGGTAATTTTGCGTCGTGATGCTTCTCAGCAGGCTCAAACCGGCGATAGCGTGACTGTTTCTAATGGCTTTGATAAACTGAAACCGGGGGATTTGCTGTTTTTTGGTTCGAAAAAAGGAGGGAAAAATCATGTCTCGCATGTGGGACTTTACATTGGGAACGGTGAATTTATTCATTCGTCCGGAATGGTGCATATAAGCAGCTTACTGCCTACGTCCAAAGACTATGATGCATATAATACGAAACGGTTGTTGTGTGCCCGACGCATGTTGACGCGCATCGATCGGGACTCAGGCATTGTTTCCATAGCGAAACATCCGTTTTATCAAAAATAATAGATAGAACAGCTTGTAATCATTTAAATTTCATACAACTATGTTTACCAGAAGATCTTTTATCAAATCATCCGCTCTTATCACGGCAGGTTCGCTCATAAATCCGGTTTCCATGTTTGCTCAAAATGATAAAATTGCACGATTAGGCGGAAGTAAGCGCATGCAACTTACTTTTCGTCCGTTTGATGCTCAATTGATCCATCCTTTCACGGTGTCAGGATACACACGTACAACTACGCCCATTGTCCTGACGGAAGTTACGTATGACGGCGTAACGGGTTATGGAGAAGCTGCCATGCCACCATATCTTGGAGAATCGCAAGCTTCTGTTATTGCATTTTTACAGAAAGTGAATCTGCAACAATTTAAGAATCCGTTTGAATTGGACGACATTTTAGCGTATGTAGATCATATTGCCATTAATAACACGGCAGCCAAAGCCTCTGTAGATATTGCATTACATGATTTGGTCGGTAAGTTGATGGAACAGCCGTGGCATGCTATTTGGGGCTACACGGCTTCCAAAGCACCGGTTACGACTTTTACCATCGGCATTGACACGGAAGATGTTATACGCCAGAAGACAAAAGAGGCCGCTCCCTATAAGATACTGAAAGTGAAATTGGGTGAGAGTGAAACTTCGGATAAAATGATCATCTCTACTATTCGTTCTGTCACCGACAAGCCGATTCGTGTTGATGCCAACCAAGGATGGACAGATAAGCATTATGCCCTGAAAATGATTGAATGGCTTTCGGAACGAAATGTCGAGTTTGTAGAACAACCGATGCCAAAACACGATTTGGATGATATGGCATGGCTTACAGAACAAAGTCCGCTTCCAACCATTGCCGATGAATCGTGTCAACGGCTGGAAGATATTCCTCGCCTTAAAGGTGTGTTTGACGGCATTAACATCAAATTGATGAAATGCACGGGCATGCGCGAAGCTAATAAAATGATCAGCATGGGAGAAACTTTTGGCATGAAACTCATGATTGGTTGTATGACGGAAACATCATGTGCCATTTCTGCCGCGGCTCAGTTAGCTCCCAAAATGGATTATGCCGATTTGGATGGTAACTTGTTAATTGCCAATGATTGTTTTTCGGGTATGAAAGTAATTGACGGAAAGATTACGCTGAACGATCGGCCCGGCATCGGTGTAAAGCCTGTAAATATCTAATAATGATTTATATCTGATTTTACACCATGAAAAACAATCGATTCATCACGCTGTTTTTATCGCTCTTTGTGCTAATCTCTGTTTGTTCGCAAGCAGAAGCAATC
>DAIDKM010000072.1 GCA_027450045.1 Paludibacter sp.
TAGCATGGGAGTTTGCAAAAAGCTTCTGGGATGCGGGAGTGCCAAAAGATGCGCTTCAGGTAGTTTGCGTTGATGGACGAGACCCGTTGAATTATCTCACGGCACATCCTGCCATTAAGCATATCATTATGACCGGTGGAACGGATACTGCATTCCGTTTATTGGAAAATAATCCGACTTGTCCGCTTTCAGCCGAAACAGGTGGAAAGAATGCCATTATCCTTACTGCCAGCGGTGATCGCGATCATGCCATTCAAAATGTCGTGACGTCTGCCTTTAGCAATGCCGGTCAAAAATGTTCAGCATGTTCGTTGTTAGTCCTCGAAAAAGAAGTGTACAATGATCCTGATTTCAAGAAAAAACTGATGGATGCCGTACATAGTTTGCATACCGGTGGCGTGTGGGAAGGTGGCAACATTGTAGGCCCCATGATTACCGCCGAAAACGACAAATTGCTTCATGCCATAAATCATCTCGAAGAAGGTGAATCCTGGTTGGTAGAACCGGAATTTGTTGATGTCAATCATTTTATTTTGAAACCTTGTGTCAAATGGGGCGTAAAACCTGAAAATTATTCTTTCAAAACGGAACTTTTCGGTCCTATGTTGTCGGTGGTTTGCGTTGATAATTTGCAGCAAGCCATTGACATTGTCAATTCATCGGAGTATGGATTGACTTCGGGGCTGCAAAGCTTAGACGAAAACGAGCAATTACTTTGGAAAAACAGTATTGAAGCCGGGAATTTATACATTAACCGTGGAATTACGGGAGCAATCGTAAATCGTCAGCCTTTTGGTGGCATGAAACGTTCGGCTTTTGGCGGAGGAATTAAAGCCGGTGGGCGAAATTATGTTTCTACTTTTGTGCAAATAGCTGAAAATGAAGAATTACAGTTAGTTGAATCTTCCATTAAACCATTTGAGTCGTTTGTTGTCCATTTTGAAGGAGTTGAAAAATCACGTTTTCAAACGGCGGTGAATAGTTATCAAAGAAATTGGGAAAAGGAATTTGCACAAGAACGGGATATCCATCATTTGCTTGGCGAGCAAAATACGTTCCGTTATTTGCCGTTGAAGAATATGGCTTTACGTGTTCAATCGAATGATACATTGTTGGATATTTTGATGATTGTGGCTGCTGCAACTACTGTAAAAACGCCTTTAACCATTAGTATTGATCCAGACGATAACAAGTTGACGTTATTAAAAACATTAGCCGAAAAAAGATTTTCACTTCATATTCAATCGGAAACTGATTTTTTGAATGAAATGGATCATTACGAACGAATTCGCACATGCAATAACGAACTTTCTGTTGACTTTATTCGCAAAGCTGCCACTTTGGGTAAATATGTTGCCACAGCCAAACCAATCGTAGAAGGACGTGTGGAATTGCTTCATTACGTTAAGGAACAAAGCATTGCGTTTGAATATCACCGATATGGGAGTATTACCGATACAATGAATTCTGATGTTTAATAAGATATATCACAATATCGCCTCTACGATGTTGATTGAATGATTGCCATTATTTTCCCTTATTCTGTAATTGTTGATTTTGACTATAATTGAGACAGTGATGACGAAGCAACATCTGCCTAAACTACCAGAATCATGAATATTCTCTTCTTATCGCATTATTATCTTGGTTTCAATTCCAATATGGTTTGATTGTGATATTTGATGGGTTCCAGGGTTTCGAGTAGAAGCTAATGTTATGTTGGTTTAGAATTGACGAGTACAATCTTTTTAGTTTTACTCGAGCTTCTTTATTTGTAAATTGCCAATTAATTTTGGCGTTCTTGTTATTTCTCTGTTTTTGCCATGCTTCTACTTCAGTTGCCACTTTCTCAATTGTTGCAATATGACGATTCAAGCATTGCCCGTTGAGTACATGCAATTCGATTTCTGCCATATTCAGCCAACTACCATGTTGGGGTATAAAAACAAATTCAAATCTACCCCATATTCTTTTAGTTTCTTGCGGCTCGAACTCTTCATAGAAAGCTGATGCGCCATGTGTTTTGAAGTTGTCCATCACCAGCTTTATCTTTTTCGCTTGCGGATACATCTCGTCTGAAATTCGTTTTACAAACTTTGCCCAGTCTCTTTTTGTCTTGAATTCAGTTACTTCGATAATGCGATTTCTCTTTAATGGCTCATTTGCAATAAAGATATTGACCATTCCATGTCTTATATGTATTCATAATTAACTCTGGCTTCCTGATCGGGTCTTATTGCTGTTGATGCAATTTGTTCTATCAATTGTTTTGGCGATTCGTCCATACATACCACCGGATAATCTTCATCGCATAGCAATTTATAAACATCCAAAACGCGATTTCTATTGGCTACAAACTGACTGTTCTGATCAGGTGGAATAACCCAACTATTTGCATTCCAATGATTAAGTTCGTTTTTTTGAGAACCTCTCTCACTGTTACGTGAGAAATATATTCAACATATTCTAATTCAACCATTTTATCCGCCAGTAAACGCAAAGACCATTTGGAAAAACCAGCTGGTGGTTCACTGCAACAAAGGGTAACTAATTTTGCCTCCAAAACTCCATCCATCTTTTTCTTGTATGTTTGAGTAGAGGGACGACGTTCTAATGCGCTTTCAAATCCTTCTTCTATGAATTTCTTTTTTACCCTGTCGGTAGTCCTTGCTCTTACTCTTAAACCCTTGCATATCTACTTATTGGTAATCTTAATGTTTTCAGAAAACTCGCCTTTATCACAGTTTAATAACATGTATGCTGCCCTAAAAGATTGAGAAGTATGACTCCCTTTATTGATTATCTTTTTTTAATCGTCAACCTCTGTTTGACTTAGCTTGATTGTGTATAGTGCCATAATGCAGCTTTTACCGAAAAGATAATAAATATACGTCGTATCAACACTAACATAATACTACGATATTTCGACAATCATGCCATTTAATCTTACTTTTTTTCTAAAGCGCTATGAAACAACATTATTCAATAGAATGAACCAATGTGTGGATAGATAATTTCAGAACTCTTTTGAACTAATTAGCCGTCACTTGCTCCAGTTGGTATAACTTCAACTGTATCGCGTTTATGTTACTTAAAAAACAAAAACAAAAAATCAACATACCTTCAGTTTTGTAGCAAGAAATAGTTCATTAATCTATATATATATTCTTGAAAGAATGCAATATGTCATGCTTTGACAAATTTAACTGTACCTTGTTTTGCTTTAGACTGAATATATTGCATTATATAAATACCTTTTTTCAGATTCGAAACATTCATTTGATTTATATTTTCGGCTGTTAATATCAATTCGCCTGTCATACAGTAGATTTGCACCTGTTTCATTTTCGAACTGAAGTTCAGTATGTCACGAACTGGATTCGGAAAGAACAAAGGGTTGTCGGAAATTATCAGAGGAACTGCAGAGGTACTATAATCCGACTCGAAAGCGCCAAGATCAGGAGCCGTTCCATTAAAGGGAAATCCCAAAGACATGCCTTTATCAATCAAATCACTACCTTCTTTCAGTTTTAGAAAATTAATATCGGGCAGGCTACCGTCAGCCTGACGTGGTGCAGTCAATGAAGATGCGTCCACACTTACAAAATCATCTGCTGTTACATTCACTCCGGAGTTAGGAGAAAAAGAATTGTACGTATTCACGCAGGTTCCCATATTGGCAACCTCGGTCTGTGTGGAATACCTGAAAGAAAGATTATTGTGCAACACATGATTAAATCCGGAACAATCAATCGTAGTGTCATTATCTGTTTTTGAACTTATCGTAATTTCCTGACTCAGCATATTGTAATTGATTCCATTGTGATAAGATGTATTATTATAGAAATGATCTCCGGTTTGAACATGATGGTTTGCATATATTCCGTTGGCTTTATTGCCATAGGCCATGCAAAACTCAACTGTATGTGACGGAATCGGACTTGGAAGTCTTGATACCACAGGTGCTTGCCCGTAGCCGCCTGCTTTGAAACCATTGCCGTCACCAAGGCTTTCAAATGAAGTGGAATATCCGTTATAAAATGCCCAGCAATGATCAAAAGTAATTGATGCGTACGCATTGATACAATCATAACCATCATCACTGTTGAACCATGCACGGCATCCACGGAAAACATTTCCTACACTTCCGGTGCTGTTCGGATGACCACCAAAGCCATCGACGTTACCGCCTTTTTGATTTTCAGAGACATTGTCCCAGTTGTTATAAGCATCGCAATTGAGCACAAGGTTATACATCCCTTTTGTCAGGTAAAAACCAATCGCCATTCCATCGTGCATAGAACATTGTTCATAAATGTTATAGTTTCCTCCTTCATTCCGAAAACATTCCGATTGCGTGTGTGTGGTAATGGTTACCTGCGTACCGATAATCTGAAGCCCTTTGAAATGAAGATAAGAGCCTTTCACATAAAAAACAATGATACGATAACCGACAGGCTTCACAGCCGACATGTCAATGATAGGCTTTTCATCGCGATAAGCCCAATAACAGATTCTTTTAGTTGAAGTTCCACTTTTATCCATATAATTCATGTAAGCCCAAATACTATAATAACGATTTATCTGTGCTTCAGTCATTTTATAAACACCACCACGAAGATAAACGGTATCTCCAGCTACTACATTTTCATTGGCTTTCATAATTGTTGCATAAGGAGCATCAATGGTACCTGTTCCAGTTGTATCGTTACCATCGGGAGCGACAAAATAATTGGTTGCGGAAACTGGGAGTAAAATCAAAAATTCTAAGGAAATAAGAAGTAAAAGTTTCTTCATGAGTTTGTTATAATAATATGAAATTATATATCTACTGCAATAACATTAATATTCATGATTGTCAAATATCACTTACATTGATTTTATGCATGTCATTTTATGATAATAGAAGAGATTCCCTACTTTCTTGAAAAATGAAGGGTAGAAGCGTTTTTTCAAAAAAATCCACTTATAAACGAGAATCGTCTTTATTTGAAATTTCCGACTTTAGGTGGAGACTTTAAATAAAGACGATTCTATTCGTTTCCTTGCTTGTTTTTAGTTCAACTATCAAGGTAAATCACTAAAAAATAGTTTAGAAATCAGGTACTCATTTATGTGTTTGTAAACTGTCTGATTTCAGGCTAATTTTACCAACCTGGATTTTGTGTTAAATTCGGATTTTTCATAATCTCAGATTGTGAAATAGGGAATAAGTACATTTTGTTATCCCATGTACGTGGTACATTCACTCGGGTATATGTATAGGTTCCGTCAGAGTTTTGAGTTATCTTCATTTCATCAATACTGCTCAGTTTGGATCCTTCTTTCCATCTTCTCAAATCCCAGAAGCGATGGTCTTCGAAAGCCAATTCTACCATGCGTTCGTCTTCGTATTTGTTCCAAAAATCAGTGTTTGAGAGTCCTGTCGGGTAAGGCGGCATTTTTACATCCGAACGATTGCGAATAATATTTACAGCTGAGGTGGCGGAAAGTGGAAACTCTGGTGAAGTAGCATCAGCAGAACCAAGATATTGGAAAACCGACTCGGCATAATTCAGATAAAATTCGCCTAAACGGAATATGATCCAAGAGTGACGTTTCGTATTCTTGCTGGTTGCCGTCAAATTGACAGATACATCGCAATATTTTTTCAAATAATATCCGGTAGGCGTAGCTCCCGAAATAGGATCTCCATTAGCCCCTCCGTAATAGGTTTCGATCGGAAGGGTGTTGTATGCAGGCCATTTGGTATCTCCGTTTTTTACAATAGAAAGGGCAAAACGAGGGTCACGTCCTAAGTAGGGATTTGTTGGGTCGTAACCACTTCCGGCTTCATTCCAGAGTTTTCCAGTTGCTTTCATTTGATACGCATCTACCAGAGTTTGAGTCGGGCAATTGCCTGAATTACCACCTTCTACTCCAATTGGAAAATTATAGCTTTCCAGTGTATTAGTCGCATCGGGATACATACGACGCATAAAGATCATTTCTCTATTCGACCAGTTATTTTGCCCCCACAGATCAGCATACTTACCAAGCACATATCCGTATTTTGCACAAGAATCCAATACGGCTTTATTTGCCAAGCCCGCCTTATGCCAAAGTTCCTTGTCATTATTTGTATTGAACAGCGGACTTGCATGGTAAAGGGCGGCACGAGCTTTTAGTGCAAGAACGGCTAACCGGGTTGCTCGCCCGCTTTCAGCTGAGCTGCTTGGCAATGCGTATATACCCAAATTTGTATAGTCTGCAGGAAGTTTATTGACAATGCTATCGCATTCAGCATTGATAAATGCAAAAATAGAATCAGCCGGAGTACGTTTCAAAGTATTTACGGTTGCAGTAGTAACTAAATGTTTAATTAAAGGAACGGCACCATATTGTCGAACCAAATTGAAATAGAAATATGCCCTTAAAAAACGTACTTCGTAAGCATTGTTATGGTAGCGGAACATTTTAGCCTCATAATCTTGATTTAGTGCTAAATCAGGGAAAGTTAGTCCCTGAAATTGATCCAGATAAAGATTGCACATCTGAATAGCGGCATAGCTATTTGTCCAAGTGCCATCTAGAGGATTGGATGGACTCCATGATCCGTTGTAAAAATCACAAATAGAATTTGATGGGTAGGCATATTCTGCTTCATCACACGCTGAAGCAAGCATACCTCCTGAATAATTTTGTCCGAAATCATAATCCAATTTAGTGTAAATGTTTGTGACCAACCCGCAAACATTGTCATAGGTGGCGTCAATATAATCTTTTTGATAAAGGGAATATTCGTGATAGTTCATGATGTTATTGCATGAAGTAAGGGCTATTGTAAGACCTATTCCACTTATTATTGTTTTCAATTTCATACTCATTCAAATTAAAATGTTTTTTGAATTAAAACGCTACATTTATTCCGGCTACAGCACTGCGCGTTAGCGGATTTGTTGCCCCATACGATTCCGGATCTGCAATTTTGATATGATCAAAGCAAAGCAAATCGATACCTCTTATGTATAGTTTGACATTGTTGATAATTTTCGTATTTTTCAATAATGCCTTTGGAAGTTTATAGTATAATTCTACTGTACGTAACTTCAAGAACGAACGGTCAGCAACCCAGAGAGAGCTTGTCTGGTAATTATTCGTGTTACTTTGAGCGCTTAGACGCGGAAATTTAGCGTTCAAATTATTTGGTGTCCAACGATTATCATAGTAATATTGTGAAATATTCGTATTGTTAATCAATGGCCAATAAACACTTTGGGTATATAATACGGCTGAATAATTTCCTGTTCCCTGGAACATGGCATCAAAACCTAGTCCTTTCCATTCGGCTCCCAGATGAAATGAGTAATAGATTTCAGGAGCCAGAGTACTATATCCTATAAAAGTTTTATCATTTCCGTCAATTTTTCCATCGCCGTTAACATCCTTGTATTTGATGTCGCCTGGTTTAACTGTGCCAAATGATTGTGTAGGACTATTATTAATGTCATTTTGATCTTTAAAGAACCCAATTGCTTTAAGCCCAAACACCTGACCAATGGAAGAACCTGTTTGTACCAAGTTGGAGTACAGTTGGGGTTGTTCCAGCATATTCACAATTTTGTTTTTTGACCAAGTAAAATTTGCGCCGACATTTAATGTTACATTGCCTGCTTTTGCAGAATAATTAGCTCCCACTTCGATGCCACGGTCGTCAACTATACCTCCGTTTTCGTAAGGAGCGGTAAATCCTAGAATGGAAGAATATTTTCCGCCTGAAGATACCCAAATATCTTTTTTACGTTGATAATAAGCATCAATTGTCATATCTAAACCATGCAACAGTGTTGCGTCTATACCTACATTATATTTAAAAGACTTTTCGTGTGTGGAATTTAGAGAAGCTAATTGACCTAAAGTCCAACTGGTGGTCCCGACAGAATAATTAGTGTCGAACGGATAATACGATCCACCTCCGTAGGTTTGTTGCCAATATCCATCGTAGGGAATTCTGTCGGAATTTATAATTCCAAAAGAGGCTCTTAATTTCAAGAAATTAATCCAAGAGAGGTCTTTTAAAATTTTTTCTTTGGAGAGTATCCAGGCTGCTGAAACAGTCGGCGAAAATGCCCATTTGTGTCCGGGAGCAAGTTGGTTGGATTCGGAAGCAACCATTGTAACGTCGCCAAAATAGCGATCCTTATATCCATAGTGAGTATACAAAGATACGTTTTGGCGAAACCAGGTGTTATTCAAACCATAAGTGTTTCTATATTCATAATTCCATTTCAATTGACTATAGATTTTATGAACATTGAATGTACGGTTATAATCAAACCCGCCCGATAAATTAAAAGCACGTGTCCATCCCACAATTCCTGCAGAAGTATTCATCCCGCTTGCAGTACCAGCAGTATAGCGTTGCGTAGTAGCAGGTACTCCATTTAACCAACTTGTAACAGCATCACTCCCATAAACAAAGGTTTTGGAATGGTCTTCCCAAACATTGGCAATGTTGTCGTATGACATGTGTATATTGCCTTGTAATCCTTTAATAATTGGCGACAAATCTTGTTTCAGAATCATGTCTGTGTAAGTTGAATATGTACGTGCTTTAGCATAAGCTGCTGCTTCAGACATGGCAACAGGATTGCTGGTACCTGGCCAAATGCTATTACCACCCCATGTGTTATCCTGTAATTTTACTGGGAAAGCCGCAGCCGGAACGGTATAAATCATATTCCATAGATTGGCGTTGTCACCAGGAGTGCTACTTTCGCTAAGTGTCCCCAATACATCACATACTAACGACGTTTTATCTGTTAAGTCAATATCCAGATTGATTCTCAGGTTAGCCTTCGAATATTTATCTTGTGTAGAATATCCGCTGTTCATATTGGGATTAGCAATAAATCCATTGTTGGAATTAAGATTGAACAAAGTAAAATAACGTAATTTTGAACCTCCTCCACGAAAGATTACATTGTACTTATTTGATTGACATAAATCTTTGAATGTGCTATTTATCCAGTTTACATTTGGGTACAAATAAGGGTATTGTCCGGATTTGAAAGCATTCAGTTCATCAGCAGAATAACGGACAGCTGAGCCATCGTTGGTTAGAGCCTCATTGATAGCATTGGCATACGTATAAGCATTGACAAATTTTGGAAGACGTTCCTGCCAGTTAAATGATTGATCATAAGAAAACTGGATTTCTTTTGTGTTGTATTTTCCTTGTTTTGTCACTACGTTGATAGCTCCATTAATGCCTTTATAACCGTAAAGAGCTATGGCAGCTGCATCTTTCAATATAGTTACCGATTTCACTTCTTGTGGTGTTATAAAACTCATATCACGTTCAACGCCATCAACCAGAATAAGAGGTTTATTATCAGAACTGCTTTGCAAACCTCGAACATAGAACGTGGGTTCCTGTGAAGCGTAAGTGCCTGAATTTTCTAATGTCATGAGTCCTAACCCATATCCAAACAATGAATTAGATACATCTTTTGCGCTACGTTTAGTAAGATCTTCTCCTTTTATTATAGACACAGAGGACGTCGATTCTTCCAGAGGTTGATTGATGTCGTAGCCAATGTTAACGATTTGATCGGCATAACTCTGAGACTTGCCATTGTCTTTAGTTTCCTGTGCAAATCCGTGTAGACCAGCGCAAACAAGAAAAGCTGAAATTATTATTTTATTTATTTTCATAATTGACTATATTTCAGTTGACATTTATTTTTTTTACCATCCGGGATTTTGTACAAGCCCGTATCCTTTGTTTACTTCAGTTTGGGGGAAGGGTGATAGATACCATTTAGGATCGAATCCATTTGTCCACCAATAACGGGTAGGACTAGTAATAGGGAAGATTTCGTAATCAAAATGAGTGGGTTGAAGAGCTCCTGTTTTTCTGTCGCCATTATACCATGCCGTTTCTATTTGCTTTCCGGCTGCATCAAGCCGATACATGCGAAGCCCGTGCAATTGTTCTTCAAAAAGATCTTGTCTTTTATATCGGATCAAGTCAAAGAAACGGCTATCTTCCATTCCCAATTCGCAAGCTCGCTCGCGAAGAATTTCCTGAAGAAGTGCATTTTTGTCAGTAGTAAGATTCTCTGTTGGGTTACAAACAACGAGACCTTTTAATCCTACACGTGCCCGTACTATGTCTACTTGCTTGATAGCATCGGATAAATCGCCGGTTTGACACAGTGCTTCCGCATACGTAAGGTAAATTTCTGAAAGACGCAAGTAAGGCCACTCCGTATATTGGCGAAGCATATCATTTCCCATCAAAAACTTAATTGGTGCATACCCGGTTGCAAAATCTCCCGATTGGTTTAATGGCTGTAATAAAGCATTTGTGCCTCCTACCCAGCTTTCAAAAGTGGTTCCACTCATATTCCCTGTGTTCCAGTCTAAAGATTGTTGCTGCCCGTTGACAATCGCTTCTTCATACAACCTTGGGTCGCGTGTCAGTGTAACATTATTTTGGGCAACTGTTCCGGTGACAAACATTTGGTCCAGCTTACCTGCAGCTTGTGTCTGGTCCCAATTAAATGGCGTCCCGTCTGCCCAAGGGAACATGTCTACATATTCCTGAGTAGGGCAATAACTTAGTCGTTGAATTCCCAAGAGAGGATCCCCCCATGTATGCCAAGCGTAATATCCTGATTTAAAAGCATCTGTAGTTGTTACGGTAGTAAAAAGTAAAATTTCGGGACTTGCTTCTGAAGCATATCCAGTACGATAGGCAAGACGGTAATCCTGAGGACGTGTTCCTTTCGCTTGTACAAGATGATAATATCCATTTTGAGATAATGCCGTGAAAAAGTCAGTGCAAGCGGTAAGACATTGTTGCCAGAGTTCTGGTTTGTACCCTCCATACCAAATAGCAGGGTTGTTTGTAGCTCCGGGATAATAAGGTTGAGTATCATTAAATAACGGGGAGGCGGCAAAAAGTAAAATCTTGCATTTCAATGCCATAGCGGCTGCTTTTGTCCAGTGTCCATTCATATTGCTAATGTCGGTAGCGCTAAAGCTCCAAGGAAAACTTGGCGTTGCGATAGCATTATCCAGTAGGCTATCCATGAAATTTACAGTTTCTGCCACACTGCCACGAGGAAGGTTGTAACTTGCATCCGTCCCGCTAAATGAGGATCTGATAATAGGAAGTCCTCCGTAATTACGGAAAGTATCAAAATAACGGGCAGCAATGATACATTCAGCTTCTGCCTTCATTTCCGCTTTTTGATCATCTGTTAAACCAGAAGTCCTATGGATATTCTCTATCAATAACCATCCTGCACGGACAGCCTGCCAAACTCTGTTGTTAAGGAAGCTCCACTTGTCGGAGCGAACGCCATATTGTGCCGTATGCGATCCATTATAATATTGGGAGTATATTGCACATCCTGACCAATTGGTC
>DAIDKM010000073.1 GCA_027450045.1 Paludibacter sp.
GATGCACCCAGCTCTGCTTCGCCAAAACGTGCAAGAAAAATGGTATCCGTAACGTTGATGACATTCTCTGCAAAAAGGCTAAGGATTATTGGATACGTTAGCGCCCAGATATCTTTATTTGAGGGTAAAGCCAAAGTTTTTTTTACAAAAGTAAGAATTTAGCCGAAATGCCTATCTATTATCACTGTTGTCCGGTAAAAATACAAAATTATTTTAGGGGCTATGTAAGTTGTTGAAAATGTGAATACGATTTTTCATAAATTCTACTTTTAGAAAAGTAAGCCTCCCTGAAAATCAATTTCTATCTGTTTATCTAAAAGGTCTTTTTCCCAATCTTTCTCTGGATTCTCCAAAAACTTCAGCAACCCGATGTAGTTAAACAAATGCAGCTTACAAAAACTGACGATGTTTGAGAATGCCCACGGCCGCTTGACCATCTTCATTACCACTGTCAGGAGAAGGTTTGCAATCAATGCACACCATATCTGTATTTTTATTGCATTTTCATTATCACCCAGAAAATAACGTAAGGGAAAATTTTGTTTGAGTTGTTTGAACAACAGCTCAATTTGCCAGCGAATTTTGTACAGCGCCACGATAAGGTCTGCCCTGATATCAAACAAATTGGTTACATACACAAATAGTCGCTTATCTACATCATCCCAAAAAACCACCCTACGGAGCTTAAGTTTTTGCTTGGTGCCATTACCAAGAGTTACCTTAACCTGAATGAATTCATCTTTAATAACCCCCGGATGAATCTCATCGGGAATGTCTATCTCTTGAAGGGTTTCATATGCCGCATTATCTTTTAATCGTGTGACAAAACCTGTTTGGCCTTGGGTAAGGCGTTGGTATGCCAAATAATCATTATACCCTTTGTCGAAAACATAAATGGTGTTCGGATCAAGTTTTAATTTTGATAAAAGAACGTGGTCGCTTGTTGATGCCGGAGTGTACCAAATCAAATGAGGGATCTTTTCATCAGCGTTTATTACAGTATGAGCCTTTATCCCACCCTTGCTTTTCCCGGATTTCGGTTTCCGGCCAACACATTTTAATATGTCCTGAAAAAGGCTTATTGTTGTGCTATCGAATATTTTAACCTGTTTGTTTATAGCATCTTTAATTCGGCTGTCCGAGAAAACATGTTTGTATTGTTTTAGTAATCCATGATAAATAAACTCAAACACTTCATGCGAACGCAGCTTGTTTGCATCGCTCAATGTGCTACGACGTGGAATGCAACTTAATTCAAAATGTTTGGTTTTTCCTTTAAGACCTAACATGGCCCCGCATACCTCCCTTAAGGAATTGCATTTGCCCATTACGCAAAAAAGCATACTGATTATCTGGTCTTTGGTCTTAAACTTCTTTACGTATCTATCTGCTTTATACTTTTTAACTGCCCAATTGATAAGGGAATCATCAATTAAGGAAATTAGCTGTCCGAAAACCGATTGTCCAAAAAAATGCGTACTTTTATCCATTGTAGATGAGTTTTAGCGAACCAAAACTACAAAAATTAAGGAAGCCGGGCTTATGCTTCGGCTTCCTTTAAACTTTTACCGGACAACAGTGATTCTAAAAAGAAATTATATGAAAACAGCCATGTTCATGAACCGACTAATCATCATCCCAATCAATGCATATTGGGGATAAGAAGAACCTATGGTGGCATTGACATAAACCGGAGATAGAGGATCCAGGTTTAAAGCTGAGTTCAACGGTCCCCCAAACTCACTATTCGTATTTAAACCGGTTTGGCTTTTTTCATAAGTGTAATCCAGATATTCACCCACGGTGACATATTTCCCGATTTTATAACTTGAATTTGACGAAAGAGAAAATCGTTTATTATAAGAAATTGATGGAGCAACGATCCCTTTTTGATCGATGTACCCAGCCGATACATAATACGTAGCTTTATCAGAACCTCCTGAAACACTTATACTGTGACTTTGATAAGGTGCTGTGCTGAAAATTTCATTTTGCCAGTTTGTGCCAACACCTAATGAAGTGGGATTATTAAAAGCAGGAATACTCCCATCATTCAATACAGACTCATTATAAAGTTCTGCATACTGCGTAGCATTTGCCAATTGAACCTTTTTGATTACATTCTGCTCGCCTAACTGCATGTTATAATTAACATGAATAGGAGAATCTAACTTCCCTTTTTTTGTGGTAACCAAAATAACACCATTCGATGCACGTGCACCATAAATTGCACAAGATGCAGCGTCTTTCAAAACCTCAATTGATGCAATGTCATTCGGATTCAGATATTCTAATCCTCCATTCATAACAACTCCATCAACTACATACAGAGGATCGCTGTTATTGATTGAAGTAATACCACGTATCCGAATGGTTGGAGCGCTTCCTGGAGCTCCTGAACTTTGTGCAACATTTACCCCAGAAGTCATTCCCTGTAAAGCATCGTCTAAGCGTGTAAGTTGCTTATTGTCTATATCCTTAGCAGATACTGAAGAAATAGCTCCGGTTACTAAACTCTTTTTCTGTACGCCATAACCAACAACTACCACTTCGTCCATTTGTTTGGTGCTCTCTTGCATCACAATATGCATGGAAGTTGAATTGCCGATTACCTGTTCCTGTTTCTGATAACCAATAAAACTGAACACCAACGTTTTTGCACTTGCATTCGAGATTTGATTTAATGTAAACTTTCCATCTACATTGGTAATCGTTCCCTTCGTTGTGCCTTTTACTAATACAGCGACACCGGGTAAGGGCTGATTTTGTGCATCAACCACCACACCCGAAACGCTTTGCGCCATTATTTTGCTTATGGAAAACAAAATAATCAAAACAAACATCACTCGTTTCTTCATAGTTCCATTTTTATGCCTCACTCTTTTTCCTAATTTCAAATCGAGCTTGGCGGTTAAACATATCTATCTAAAGCTCACATAGCACGCGTTGGTGTGAATGACCAATCCATATCCTAAATTGACAGCTTTCAAAAGCCCATTGCGATTGATACACGCCAAATCTCCGGCTACAATCATAATGAACCTGTTTGTTTCTTTTTGAATTTGAGAATCCATACCATCTCTGTTTTTGCTGCCCGAGCAGGCTGCTAAAAGATGAGTAAGGGAAAAGAGTAGTTTTTTCATGCTGACAGTTTTTTCACAAAAAGAACATTACCTTTGAACCGAAACAGCAGCATCGAAAATTGCGTGTCGTTTCATGATAAAGAGAACTCAGAATTAAGGATACAAAAATTGATGCGACAAAGATAAATGTATTCTTTTCTTATTGTCAAATGGTATAGTTCTACAAAACCTCTATTTACCCCCAAAATCACCTATATTAAACCTCTACAAAGCATATTTCAATATGTTGATATACATAATGATGAAAAAAAGTATTACGCATTTTTTTATTATGTCCTGAAAAAAGGTATCTTTGGGGCGTTCTTAGGTTACTGTCAAACCCTTTTAACATTTTATTTGCCATGAAACGTCGTATTCCTCATCTTTTGCTGTTATTCTTGTCCTTCTCATGGATCACTGCACAAGCCGATATTTCGCAAATCGTTAGCGAATGTATCCCGAAACTTACCTATTTTGATAAAAATGTTTATAATGCCTCCAACCAAACATGGTCAATAGCACAAAACAAGAAAGGATACCTCTATTTTGCTAATTCAGGTGGATTGTTGGAATATGATGGAAGCCAATGGACACTTTACAGCATTCCGGGCAACTCATCTATGGTAAGAAGCGTTGCTATTACCGACGATCAACGTATTTATGTAGGTATGCAAAACGAGTTTGGATTCTGGTGCGAAAACCCATACACCCGAAAGCTTTTTTACACTTCAGTTTCTACCCAATTTCATATTCATTTTGCGGACGAAAATGATATCTGGAAGATCATCCCTTTTCATGGCGACATTTATTTCCTCAGTTTTCAAAATATCTATAAATATTCGCCTGTAACTAACCGGATTGTAATCATCAAGGCGCCACATCTCTTCCAGTTTCTGTTTACAGCAAACAATCGCCTTTTTGCACAAGACAAAGTGTTGGGATTAATGGAGCTAAAGAATGAAAAATTGACCGAAATACCTGGAGGAGAAGTTCTTAATGGTGATTGTGTTTATGGAATGGAGCCTCTTGATACCAAGAACATTTTAATTGCCACCATCGACAAAGGCCTTTATCAACTTGTTAATGGGAAAGTAGAAAAAAATCATTGGCCTTGCAACGATTTCTTAACTAAAAATCAGATATTCAGCATGATTATGCTACCCGACGGTCGATATGTATTTGGCACGATCCTCAATGGAATGCTTATGACCGATCACACCGGAAATATTTTATCGAATATCAACAAGTTGAAAGGGTTACCCAACAACACCGTGTTGAGTATCTTTCTCGATCACAGTAATAATCTCTGGTTAGGCCTTGATCGTGGAATAGCTCATATTCAACTTAACAGCCGGATTCGTACATTTCCTGATCCGAAAGGAGAATTAGGCTCTGTCTATCAAGTTGAAGAGTACAATGGGAATCTCTTTTTCGCTACCAACCAGGGGTTGGTTTACTGCAATTTAGAAGATTTCAACCATCCGGAACGCGAGATTAAGTTCAACCTTATGCCAAACACACAAGGCCAGGCGTGGTCACTTTTGAAAGTAGGGAATCAGCTTCTTTGTGGTCATAACAAAGGATTGTATGTTGTCAATGGAAATCAGGGTCGCTTTGTTTATACAGGAAGCGGAATTTCTAAAATGTTAGCGATGGATGATCACACAGTGATGTTGCTCTCTTATGACGGTTTGTGCAAGGTGAAAATTTCAGGATCTAACTACGACGTTCAACCAGAACCAATATATCCTTACAATGGAGCTTTCATTGCCAAAGATAAAAAAAACGACCTTTTCATCGGAAATAACGTCAGTGGCTTTTATCGCATTCAGTTTGATGCTTCATTCGACCATGTGATCTACGCCAGCAATCGGTTAGGAAGTTTGGGTATACACAATGAAACGGCAAAAGGAATTTTTTCCTGCAAAGATGACCTCTTTCTGCTCGATGAAACAGGAATTATGCGTTTTGATTACACACAAAATCATTTTGAACCCATGCAGGCTGTAAACCGCTTGTTACCACATCATGTTGCACTTTATAGACTTCAAATATCTGATAATGATATGTGGTGCTTTGCTAATAATCGATTTTTCTGTATTCGTGATTATAACTCCTCAAAGCCCTATTTAATCTCAAATCATTTAGAATCACTTTATCCTCAGGTTATAAGTAATTATGAATCCATTAAAAAATTAGATGACGATAATTACTTGGTATGTACATCAAACAGCTTCTCAATTGCTAATCTGAATTATGTTGTTTCATCCAACAAACAAACCCAGGTCTATATCCGGGATATTGGCGAGTTCTCAAACAAGATGATCTCAAAAGAACTGCCACACTCTATAGATTATTATGCTTCACACGCCATTGAATTTCCACATAGCGCCAACACCATTTATATTCGATTTACGCTGCCCGACTATGAAAACACCGGTGAAATAGAATACAGTTATCGGCTTGCGGGGAAGACGGGCAATGCGAACTACTCCATCCCATCACAAAACAACATTGCCACCCTTTCGAATCTTTCTGCCGGTGATTATGTCTTTCAGGTAAAGGCTTCCATCAAAGGGACAAACCAGGTTTTTTATTCACAACTGCTTCATATCACCATTTTGCCTCCATGGTATTTAGGATGGATAGGATTAGTTGTCTTAGTTCTTCTTTTATCCCTCATTGCATGGCTGATCTACAACTACCTGCAAATAAAACTGAAGAAACAACACCAACGTATTTCGGAAAAACACGAGAAAGAACTGGCGGTTGTTGAAACTAAATTATTGCAGGAAAAAGTGGAGAAGCAAAATGAAGAACTCTCACGCATCACAAAACACATGCTGCAAAAAAGCCGTATTATCAATAAAGTGGATGCCGAAATTGAAAAACTTGCTTCCGACAAAGCAATCTCCACATCCCATCTGCGTGGGTTGAAAATGATTGTCGAGAAAAACAGAAATCCCGAAAAAGAATGGGAAATGTTTGAGATGAGCTTCAACAAAACGTATGACAACTACTTAGTCAAGCTTAATAACCGCTTCCCGGGACTTACAACGGGCGATCTGAAATTAGCCGCTTACATCCGCATGAACATCAGCACAAAAGAAATATCGGGATTACTCAACGTATCAGGTAAAAGTGTGGAAATGGGGCGTTACAGGCTTCGTAGAAAGTTAAATCTATTGCACGATCAGAACCTGACAGAGTTTCTAATGAATTTATAATCCGATGCCCTCTGGACAAATATGAGAAAATGCGCTAAAACTAACTTCTAAAAGACATATCGGTAATCAATCTATTTAGGCTTAATAGCCATAAAACAAACTGTTTATTGCCATAATATCTGAGAAACTCAACCCCAAAATAAGTACACCAATAAAAAAGAATTACCAATCAACGGAATAGATAAAAATCACTATCTTTGCAATTCTAATTTTGAAGCTAACGAGCTGTATATTCATAGATAGTGTTTAATCTAAAAAAAGAAAAAATGAAAAAAGTCAGTATCTTTATGTCTGTCGGTTTGGCCTTGATTCTTATCATGTCATCATGCCAAAACCAAAAAACTGTTGCATTAAAAACTCAATTAGACAGTTTGAATTATGCCTTCGGAGTCCTTAATGGCCCGCAAGTGAAAGCTTACTCCTTACAAGGAGACACCTCAGCAAAAGCTGTAGAAGCCTTTATCAAAGGATTCGAAAAAGGAATGGGTTCTAGTGATAAAAATCTTGCTCAATACGCAACCGGATTGAACATCGGTGCTGCATTGAAAAAACAAGCAAAATCAGGGTTACTTGGCGACAGCACACTTGCCATGAATCTTGACTTAATCAAAGCTGGTTTGTTTGCCGCTATGAAAGCTAAAGGCGTTCAAATGAAGCCGGAAGTTGCCGAAGCCTTTTTCCGTAACACAATGCAAAAATTGCAAGGCGAAAAAATGAAAAAACAATATGGTTCCAACTTGGCAGCCGGACAAAAATTCTTGGCTGACAACAAAACCAAACCAGGTGTAGTAACATTACCTGACGGCCTCCAATACCAAGTGGTTAAAGCAGGAAAAGGCCCAATGCCAAAAGCTACCGACCGAGTTAATGTAAACTACAAAGGCACATTGATTGATGGTACCGTTTTTGATAGCAACGAAGGCAAAGCTCCTGTTACTTTCCAGGTTGACCAAGTAATCAAAGGATGGACAGAAGCATTACAAATGATGCCTGTTGGTTCTACTTGGACACTTTATGTTCCTCAGGATTTAGCTTATCAAGACCAAGACAGAGGCGCTATCAAACCTTTCTCAACATTGATTTTCACTATTCAATTGGTAGGAATCGAAAAACCGACCGCTGCTGCTCCAGCAACGAAATAAGCCACTCAGCTTTTTCATCATAAAGCCGCACCGAACCATCATAGGCCGGGGCGGCTTTTTTTTTGCGCCGACCCAAAGCGAACTTTATATAAACGGCCTCTGAAAATAAACATCGATGATGATGTGAAGCAATAGCGAAGGAGGCACAATAATTCCATCTCAAATAACTCTCCTTGAAACATTTTTTTGCCGATAAGATTGATAATTGGTAACAATGTTGTTTATGGAGCCATTTTGAAAAGCACTCATCTGATGTCTTGGAACCTTTCGGTAACGTTTGCAAAAGGATGCTTCTTGTTTCACACAGGCAATGACGGTGATTTTGAGTGATAATTAGTACATTTGACAACAAATATATCTTGTTAATGAAGCCCTTGTATAATAAGCCTTTTCCCTTCGTCAGGCTTATATTCTGAATTGAGAATCATAGATATAGCTGTTTTTATTTTCAAACAATCAATCTTTTACAAATGAGACGACTCTATTTTTTTGCCATGTCGCTTAGCTTGCTGGTTAGCGGCGTTGCGGCTCAGGTGCCGGCAAACAGTCCGTTGGGTAACGTGGAAAAGGTGACTGCCAACCATGCTACCTATACGTTTTTCACTACGAACGGGAAGGCGCAGGTAATTGTCTATTCGCCAAATGTGATTCGCATCCGTGTTGACAAGCAGGCATTTGCACCCGATTTTAGTTATGCCGTGGTGGCCAGTCCCGTACCATGCGCTGTGAAAACAACAAATAGCGCCGACACATATACCATTGCAACCGACTCGGTGACGCTTCGCATCACGAAGAAGCCCTTGCGGTTCACTTTCCTGACTAAAGATGGCAAAATCATCAATGCCGACGATCCGGCATTTGGCACATCGTGGTTAGGCGAAGAGGTGACCACGTACAAAACTCTGCAAAAAGGAGAACGTTTTATCGGACTGGGAGAACACGGCGGCAACCTCGATCGGGCAGGTACCGCTTGCGTCGATTATAATACCGATAATCCCGGCTATGACGACAGCAGCGATCGGATGTATTCCGCCATTCCTTTCTATATCGGACTTCATGATAAGTTGGCGTATGGTATTTTCATGGATAACTCTTCGCGAAGCCTCTTTAATTTTGGCGCCGGCAACAACCGTTTCTCTTCTTTCACGGCCGATTGCGGGGAGATGAATTACTATTTTATCTACAATGCTACCGTGCGCAATATCATTACCTCTTACACATGGCTTACGGGACGAACACCGCTGCCTCCGGTCTGGTCGTTAGGATTTCAGCAATGTCGTTGGTCGTATTTCCCCGAAGCCGATCTGCTTTCTACGGCAGCCAAGTTCAGGGAACGTCATATCCCTATCGACATGATTTATTTAGATATTCATTATATGGATAAATACAAAATCTTCACATGGGATCCTCAACGATTTCCCGATCCCAGGCAAATGGTCGATAACTTAAAAAAAATGGCTATGCATTTGGCGGTTATCATCGACCCGGGAGTAAAGATTTCCAATCATTATCCGGTTTATCAGCAAGGGTTGGATTCGGCGCTCTTTATCAAATATCCCGATGGAACCAATTATGCAGGACAAGTATGGCCGGGCTGGTGTAACTTTCCCGATTTCACGATGCCTAAAACCCGCGCCTGGTGGGGACGTTGGGTAAAGACGTATGCCGATCTTGGAGTTACCGGCTTTTGGAACGATATGAACGAGATAGCCGTTTGGGGAAAAGAAGTACCCGACTTGCTCAATTTGAATTGGGATGGACATCACACCACGTATAGGCAGGCAAAAAATGTGTACGGGTTTCAAATGGCACGCAGCACGTATGAAGGGGCCAAGAAATACATGAACGGCGAACGTCCGTTTGTGTTAACCCGTTCGGGTTATTCCGGGTTGCAACGCTATTCCGCAATATGGACGGGCGATAATCAAGCCAAGGAAGATCACATGCTGTTAGGTGTGCGATTGATCAACAGCCTGGGTTTGTCGGGAGTTACCTTTGCCGGCATGGATATTGGCGGCTTCAGTGGCAATCCCACGCAAAGTTTATACACGCGCTGGATGGAGATCGGCGCCTTTTTACCCATGTACAGGGCGCACACATCCTATGGTACCAATCGTGAAGAGCCTTGGGACTTTGGTGAGATTTCCGAAGACATTGCCCGCCGTTATATCGGGTTCCGCTATCAGTTGTTGCCCTATATTTATTCCAATTTCTACGAATCGTCACAAGACGGGTTGCCTGTAGCGCGTTCCTTAGCTATCGATTACTCGAATGATTCGACCATCTATGAAGCGGATTATCAACAGGAATATCTTTTTGGCCCTTCCATTTTGGTGGCTCCTACCAAAAGCACGGAGGCGCTCACTAAAGTTTATTTACCCAAGGGACAATGGTATGATTTGTTCAACGACAAACCCTATGCAGGCAATCAATCCATTGTGGCCGAGTCGGGCTTAAATCAATTGCCTTTGTATGTCAAGGCAGGAAGCATCATCCCGATGCAGAAGTTAGTGGAATCGACTGCCTACAGCAGTGGTGATACGCTTTTCGTGCATCTTTATGCTGGAACGGAAAAGAATCAGTATCAGTATTATGAAGACGATGGCACGACGTATCATTACCAAAACGGGACTTTCTACAAACGGATGATTCAGTATGACCCGCAAAATGCCACATTAGCATTTGACAAGAAAGAAGGCAGTTTTGCCACTAAATTTCATGTCATCACGTTGGTGTTGCATGGATTCACGCCTGATGAGGTAAAAAATCTAACAGTTAATGGCAGTGCAGAAACAGTCAACAAAGCACAGATACGATTCTTCACCAGCCATTTCACTTTTGCCGATTACGGGCCTTTTGACACGAAGAACGTGTTAACTGCTTCATTCCCGAACAGTGACAACGAGATAACGGTGCATTGGTAAGAAATCATATAAATAAAAAAGAGGCTGCCTTTTTAGACAGTCTCTTTTTTATTTATCGCCGAACACTCATTTAATGGAATCCTTCGTGAGTGGCTCCGCTCTTGCGTTGGTATCTGTTTCTTATCCGATGAGTGATTTACTTATTCTCATTTTTTCCAAAGATCTTAAACCCGAAAATAATGGAGAATCTGCTATATTTTGATGTCCAGTAAACGTAATCATCCAGGTTGTTTGCATCGGTATAGTATCGCATTTCGACACTGATTCTTGAAAAATCAACTCCACCGCCAACTGCAAAACTTGCCCCTATCCTGCTGATTTTATAAGGTGTTTCAAAGTAAAATGGAGCAGCTAAAAAATTTGAATTGAAAGCGAAGCCATAATCGTTAGTATAAAGACCATTTACAAACACCTTCCATGTTTTATTGAGAATGAAATAGTGCCTTAGTCCGATGGGAAATTCAATAGAGCTGAAATGTACGGTTGATCTTGTGCCAGATGGACTTGCATTAAAAAGTTGGTAGGTTGGTTCGAATAGTATACCCCAGCTATACTTGTTGAAAGGAAGGAGAAATTCAGCTTCCATCCCGACTCTGAATGCTGCTCTAGTGCCAAAATTTGCATATCTGGGAGAAATGGAGAGGTTTTCTATGGAAAGTGATGAGATATTGATGCCCGGAGTAATTCTAATGTTGACATGAAAGCCTCTTTT
>DAIDKM010000074.1 GCA_027450045.1 Paludibacter sp.
ATGTAGAGAATTGGGAAACGGATTGTTTCTTCGGAGAAGAATAAAAATTGCAGCGACAACAGAATGTGTAGAGACAACACATGCGTTGTCTCTACTATTGCATAATATATGATTTCTATGGAATTTACATTAGTCGATTCGCGCGACGATTTATCAGCGATGGTAGAGGTGCTAAATGTATCGCATGGCACGGTAGCAAAGGATTTCGGATTTACAAAAGAGAATAATCCGTCCAATAATGCCTTTATTGACGCATCTACCCTGAAGGCTCAATTAAACAAGGGAATTGATTTATATGCCATGTCCATGAATGGCAAAGTGATTGGTTGCATCGCGATTGAAAAATCGACAAAAGAGATGAATACATTTTACATTGAGAAAGTATCCGTTATTCCTGCGTTTAGAAACCAGGGGTATGGCGTTAAATTAATGGATTTCGCAACATCCCGAATAAAAGAATCAGGAGGCAAAAACGTATCCATTGCATTGATTGACTCCCATACAACACTCAAAAGATGGTATTCTTCGCAAGGATTTATTGAAACCGGAACAAAAGTTTTTGAGCATTTGCCCTTTAGGGTATGTTTTATGAACAAAGCACTTTAAGCATTGCCGGCGGAAATAACGTGTATCCATTTGATGTTGTAACCTATCATACAAAGGCACAACATCGGGCAAAAAGAAAAAACCACTTGCAGTTATTCTGAAAGTGGTTTCCATTTTATTGAGCGGAAAACGGGACTCGAACCCGCGACCCTCAGCTTGGGAAGCTGATGCTCTACCAACTGAGCTACTTCCGCGTTGGTAGTAAAAGCGATGCAAAGATAGCAGTTTTTTTGAAATTCATGGCTTGCCAAACCGTTTTTTTGAAACAAAAAACGAGTCTCTTTATGGCATAGAGGCTCGTTTTTGTAATCAATTTGTATTCTTACTTATTGGATGATTCCCAACAGTTGTGCATTGCGTGTAATTTTCTCAATGGCCTCATCAATTTGCTCAAAAGTATGCGTTGCCATTAATGAAAAACGAATCAACGTATCTTCGGGTGGTACAGCCGGTGAAACAACAGGGTTGACAAATACACCATCGTCCATTAATTTACGGGTAAGCATAAATGTTTTTTCGTTGTCACGTACAAATAGCGGAATAATGGGGGTTTCTGTCTTTCCAATGTCGAAACCTGCTTTGCGAAATCCGTCTAAAGCACGATGCGTGTTTGCCCACAACTGATCTTTGCGCCATGTTTCTTCAGCCATCACGTCAAGAGCAGCAATAACGCTCGCTGTTGATGCAGGAGTGATACTTGCGCTGAAGATCAAGGTACGGGAGTTGTGTTTTAAATAATTGATGATGCTTTTGTCGGCAGCAACAAATCCGCCAATGGTGGCTAATGATTTGCTGAATGTTCCCATAATGACATCTACATCATCGGTTACACCAAAATGTTCACAAGAGCCGGCGCCTGTTTTACCGAAGAAACCCAGCGTATGCGCTTCGTCCACCATGATGGATGCATTGTATTTTTTAGCTAAATCGACTATTTCGGGAAGTTTGGCAATGTCTCCTTCCATACTAAAAACGCCATCTGTAACGATCAGTTTGAGTTTATCCGACTCACAGCGTTTCAGTTGGCGTTCCAACGACTCCATGTCGTTATGTTTGTATTTGAGCTGATTTGAATAGGAGAGCCGACGACCTTCGATAATGGAAGCATGATCGAGTTCATCATACAAAAGGTAGTCGTCTTTGCCGGTTAAACAAGGAATCACGCCAGAATTGACGGTAAATCCTGTTGCATAGACTAAGGCTTCTTCTTTATGAACTAATTTAGCTAAACGTTCTTCCAACTCGATGTGGATATCGAGTGTTCCATTTAGAAAACGGGAACCGGCACATCCTGTACCATATTTTTCGATGGCTTTAATAGCAGCTTCTTTGATAACTGGATGGTTGGTCAGACCAAGATAACTGTTTGATCCAAACATTAAGACGTGTTTGCCATTGATGGTAACTACCGTGTCCTGATCGGATTCTATAGCACGAAAGTAGGGATATACCCCTGCAGCTTGATACTTCTGAGGAGCATCAAACAAAGACATTTTTTCGCTAAGTAAACTCACGATAATGGTTGTTTTTTGGTTAGTGGCTGCAAAGGTATAAAAATTAATTTAGCATCAGTATCAATGGATGTGAAAAAAATATTTCAAACCGTGGTTAGATTTTTTATTGATTCAAAAAGAGGAGTTTACAATCTGTCAAGCGTTAGAAAAGGCTGCATTGAAAGAGTAAATTCGATTTTAATGAAAACAACCTTCTCTTTTTCCATTGAATTACCGCATACAAATTTTAATTGAAAATGAAACGAGCATGTAATTTACGTACATCCAAAAGTACGAGAATAGTTGATACGCGGGTTATCTTGAAATGAAATTATAAAGAAAACTCCACGATTCAGGCTTCGCTATCATCGTCGTCGGAGCCATCGGTAAGCATTAGTTTTGTTTCTGCATCGGTGAGCGATTCTACGCTTCGTAGTTTTCGTTGAATGGCTTTTGTACGTTTACCCATCACATCATCCAATTGATCAAGTCCCGTTTGAATGTTCTTTTGTGCTTTTTGCATCAAGCCGCCAAAGTTCTCAAACTCTTTTTTCACTGCGCCCAGAATTTTCCAGACTTCGCTGCTTCGTTGTTGAATGGCTAACGTGCGAAAGCCCATTTGCAGGCTGTTAAGTATAGCTGCCAATGTTGTTGGGCCTGTTACAATGACTTTATAGGTTCGTTGCAGTTCTTCAAGCAGACTTGCTTTGCGTACCACTTCAGCGTAAATGCCTTCAAATGGCAGAAACATAATACCAAAATCAGTTGTATTTGGGGGATCAAGGTATTTATCGCTGATATCTTTGGCCATCTTTTTGATGGTGATTTCTAAATTCTTTTGTGCAACTTCAATTTGTACCAGATCGCCTAAATCGTAAGCGGTTTGCAATTGTTCATATACATCTTTGGGAAACTTGGCATCGACCGGCAACCATACTTGTTTGTTGTTGTCGTCTCGCCCGGGTAGTTTAATGGCAAATTCTACCAAATCGTTACTGTCAGCTTTTGTTTTGACATTGGCTTCGTATTGATCTGGCGCTAAGATTTGTTCTAAAAGCATGGCCAATTGTACTTCGCCAATGCCGCCGCGCATTTTTACATTGCTCAATACTTTCTTTAAACCGCCAACGTCTTGTGCCAGGCTTTGCATTTCGCCTAACCCTTTTTGCACTTCGATCAGTTGTTTGCCGACGGTTTCAAAGCTTTGTCCCAAACGATCGCTTAGTGTCTTTTCCAATTTTTCTTCAACGGTGACGCGGATGAATTCTAACTTTGTTTCGGTGCTTTTCACCAATTCCGTTTGTTTGATTTCCATCTGCTCAAATTTCTCTTTTTGCAAGGTATTAAACGAGTTGATGTTCTTGTCTAACGTTTCCTGAAAACGGGTAAACACGTTTTCCAATGTATTTCGCATCACTATATTTTCTTCTTTAGCCTGATTTTGAAGCGCTGCGATTTTTTCTTCTACCTTGTTGGTGATTTTCTCTAATTGATCAACGGTTTTAGCGGTAAGTTCCTGTTGTTCTTTTTTCAGTTCGTCAATTTTAGTGCGTTGTTCTGCGGCAAATTCTTTTAAGTTAGCAGCCATCGCATCGCGATTCGATTGGTTGTTGTCATCAATTTTAATTGTCAACGCTTCTGTTTTTTTTGAAAGTGTCTCATTAATTTCTTTCAACGCGTCATGAGTTTGTTCTGTGATGAGTTTTAAGGTTTGTGCCAGTTCGGCTCTGAAAGCATTCAAGGTTTCATTTAACTCGGCGCGGTTTTCTTTGGCGATGGAAGCATTCTCTTCACGATTCGTTTTGAACTCTTCTTTCAGGTTCGATTCGATGCGCATCAGATTGTTCTGTATCTCAATGATTTTACTGTTAAGGTCGTTATTTGCTTTTGGACGAAGAGTCACTTGTAAAATAAGTATCACGACTGCAATTGCAAGAAGAACAATCAATAATAAGGTAGTTGCCATATCAAACAATAAATTGGTGATTAAGAAATGTAGTGTATTTTACCCGTTTACGGTAATAAGCCCGTTCATTGCGGCATACATGGTGAATCCGGCAACGGTTTTGATGCCTAATTTAGCGGCAATGTTTTTACGATGAGAAATGACTGTGTGCAGACTAATATTTAAAGATTCAGCGATTTCTTTATTAAGTAACCCTTGTGCGACTAAGGTCAACACTTCCAGTTCGCGTGACGTAAGACCATCGCTGTTTTCGTGATGAAACGTGTTTGACAACAACTCGTCGATTTGAGCTTTCAGGGAATCCTCATTTGCAGCTATATTCAAAAATGGAAGCATAACCGATTGTGAATCGTTCCATAATGTTGTGCCAAAAATGATCACTTTGTTTTTGCGCAAAAGAAAATAGTCGTAGAACAAGACGAAAAGATCAGCCGAAACGAAAAACAGGTCGCACCGATTATTTTCCGTGTCATTAATGGTTTGAGGAGATGCGTGCACAACGACTTTCTCGGGATGGTATTCATCGCTCAAAAAAGATTGCAAGCCTCGTCCCTCCAAAGGATGAGTCGATAAAATAATGATGTGCTTATTTTTGAGCATTGTTTCGTTTGATCATGGCTTTCACTGCCGGCGTCAAAAGAGCATGGCACACGTTGTTGTATTGGCGAATGTCATTTTCGAGCGTATAAAGTGCAAAGAAAACAGCATAGCAAAGATTCTCATCGGCTTCGCCGGTAAGGTATTTCATCAATAAACTCCGCAAATCGAAAATCTTTTCGTCTAATGACTCTTGCTGTTCGCGAAGATTAATTTCTTCTTCCGGCGCATTAGAAACAGACAATGCTGTACCGGTTGCTAATGCTAAAATGAAAGGGAATCGCTCGTCATTGTCATGTTCAATGCGTTGTTGCAGTTCGGTTTTAATCTCGGTAAAGAAATTATTAATGAGTCCGAGCGCTTTGTTTTTTGCAAAACTGTAGTGCATTAAAGCTTGCAAGTGACGTTCCACATTGGGTAATTGCGATTCATGAATCAATGTGTTGGTTTGCTTCAGGTATGAAACCGTTGCCACTAATTGTGTTGCCGAAAGGGTTAAGTCGGGTGAGTAAGTAGGATGAACGTACAAATTGAGGATCGAAACCATCAAATCTGCATCCAGATTATATTCCTGACATATTTTCAAAATGGTTTTTTCTCCAAATCCCAAGTGAATTCCAAAGCGACGAATGACGGGCATCAACACGTAATGTTGAAGGATCACCTCGCTCAATTTCATGTCTGTTGTGATAAGCGCCATGTTTTAGCTATAAAAAAGTGAAGACAAAGATAGGAAATATTGTACAGATAGCGGCTTGAAAAATACTTTATTGTTGCTATATTCCAATCAGTTTTCACAGAAAATCATTACCTTGAGAAAAAAAAGCGAAGATGTTAAAAATGCAATGTGCATAAAAAGTATCACATTTGGATAAAATTCATTCATGCCTTTTATACTCTTTGTATTACTTTTGTCATCATTCAATTACGACTCTTCGTTGTTGATTTATAAATCAATGTTTTGAATATCTATTTGTTATAAAATTATTGTACCCATGCAAACGATGAATTCTCTTCTTCAAAAAGCAACAATTACCCTTTTCTCTCTCTTCCTTGCTGCAAACGTCATTGCTCAAAATGGAACAGTAAAGCAAACAAAACTGACTGATTTTCAGTTGCAATCGTCAGCGTTAATTACGGCGAATGGACAAACGCTTTCTACCGTTTCGTATCAATCGCCTGTTTATTGGTTTCCGGTAAAAGTGCCATGTACGGTACTTACCGGACTAGTGGCCAATCATATTTATCCCGATCCTTACATTGGGTTAAATAACATGTTAATACCCGATGCTTCCGATAGTTTCAACAAAGAATACCATTTGGAGCAGTATAGCTTTTTACCGAATGATCCGAATCCCTGGGAAAAACCCTATTGGTATTGTACCACGTTTACGGTGCCGTCAAACGATAAAGGAAGACATTTTCAATTAATATTCAAAGGGATCAACTATCGCGCTGCTGTTTGGGTAAATGGACATCAAATTGCCGATTCGACACAAATGGCGGGTATGTTTGGCGAATATAGTTTAGATGTGAGTAATGCAATTATTGCCGGACAAAAAAATGCGTTAGCAGTTAAGATTTATCCGCTTGACTTTCCGGGAACTCCGGCAGAAGAACAACTGAAAGCAATGGGGCCATTCTTTGAAAACGGTGGTCCAACAGGCGATATTGGCAAAAATGTTACGATGCTTTGTTCAGTAGGTTGGGATTGGATTCCTCCGGTTCGTGATCGGAATATGGGAATTTGGTTGCCGGTTTATTTGCGTACTTCAGGTGCAGTGACAATCGGGAGTCCGCATCTCGTTACAACGTTACCACAATTACCGGATACCACCACAGCCGATCTTTCGTTGTCACTTTCATTATTTAATGCACAACAACATGCTGCCCAAGGAAAATTAGTGATTACCATCTCACCCGAAAATTTTGTCGGCAAATCAGTATCTTTTTCAAAAGCCATTGCATTGAAAGAAAATCAACGATCAACGGTGTCGTTTGAACCAGCCAATGAGCCGTTGATGCGATTCAAAAACCCGCATCTTTGGTGGTCTTTTGATCATGGTAACCCCAATTTATACCGCATGCGTTTGCAATATATTCAGGATAACCAAGTGTCCGACGACACGTCGTTTGTATTTGGTATCCGCACGGTATCTTCAAAGTTGGTAGAAGTACCCGGTAAATATCCCCGTCGTGATTTCTATGTCAACGGGAAACGGGTGAATTTGGTTGGAGGCGCTTGGGTGCCTGATATGATGTTGAATCGCGATTCTGCACGTTATGCTCATGAATTGCTTCTTTGTCGCAATGCAAATGCGAATTTAATTCGTATATGGGGCGGCGGCATCACCCCACCTGATGCTTTTTTTGATGCAGCCGATCGTTATGGTTTGTTGGTTTGGTCTGATTTTTGGGTTACCGGCGACACGCAAGGTCAATTTAAAGGATCACCCAATTGGCCGCTTCAATCCAATGTGTTTATCGACAATATGACCAGTACCATTCTCCGCATTCGTAATCATCCGAGTCTATTGGTTTGGACAGGAGGCAATGAAGGCCATGCACGTAAAGAACTTTACAACGCCATGCGCGATAGCGTTGCTTCGTTGGATGGAACGCGTTCTTTTATTCCAAGTTCTTCGGGTTTTGCACAACTTCCTTCTAATTGGAAAGGTTCCTGGCCGGATAACGGATCTTCGGGGGTTTACAGTGGTGGTCCGTATGCGTGGAAAACTCCGAAAGAGTATTATTATTTGGCCGATAGCGCCAAAGATTGGGTATTTAAAGATGAGACCGGCATTCCTTCACAGCCTCCCTATACTACATTACGTAAAATCATTCCGGATCTTGTTTGGGATAAAAATGATTCTTTCCCCCTCAATGATTCATGGGGATATCACGATGCTTGCACCGGCGCTGGTCGTTATGATTTGTATTATGAAGATATGGCAACCCGGTTTGGCAGACCTGTTAGTATGAAAGATTTCTCGGAAAAGATGCAATTGATGAATGCCATGGGGTACCAGGGAATTTTTGAAGCAGCCGGGCATAAATTGAATGATAATGGCGGCGTGATGCTGTGGAAACTCAACTCAGCATTTCCAAGCGTCATTTGGCAAATTTACGATTGGTATCTTGAACCAAATGCCGGATATTATTTCATGCAAAATGCATGCGAACCGACGCATGTGCAGTTTGATCGCGATGATTCTACGGTTGTAGTTGTCAACAGAAGCTATCGCCCTATACAAAAGGTAATAGTCGAAGCCGATGGATATAACCTTGACTCCAAGAGATTGTTCCACCAAACCGGAACACTGCATGTTGATGCAGCTGAAGTTAAAACAGCTTTCTCATTAACCAAAAACATCAGCAACTTAGAAGGCGTTACGTTTGTGTTGCTGACAATGAAAGATGCTTCCGGTAAAAAAATATCAACCAACAGCTATTGGTTAGCTCCAAAAGAAGATTTCACGGCGCTTGCCACCATGCCCAAAACGCATGTCGCCGTAAAATTGGAGCAAACAAAAGAAACCAAAGCAAATCGTCAATGGACATTACAACTTACAAATCCGACAGATCGGGTGGCTTTCTTTGTACGTCTGCAATTGATGAATCATGGCGAAGAAGTGATGCCTTCGTTCTGGTCGGCAAACTATGTTACTTTGCAACCTCACGAATCGATGACCATCAACGTTGAGGTGCCTAAAGCTCTTCTTAAAGGGAACAAAGCTTCGGTGCAAATTGAAGGATGGAATTTAACAACGGGAAAGGTGACTTTGCCAACGTTCATGTGATATAACTGATTGCATATAAAGTTATTACAAAATGATACGGACGATTTTATGTTTTATTCTTGTTTTCGCAGGTGTTCAAACAGCTTTTCCACAAGCAATTCAGGGCGCTGCTGCACGCAACTTAAGCACGCCGCATCCTTCAAAGGAAGCTGTAGCATTGTACCGGTATTTGCAGGATATGAGCGGGAAAAAGACGCTCTCGGGACAAATGTGTACGCCTTGGGGTTTCGATGAATTAGCGTATATAAAAACGATTACCGGTAAACAACCTGCCATTCAGGGCATGGATTTTATTACTCAAAAGGATAATGAAAAGGAGATTCAATTAGCTATTCATTGGTGGAAAGAGGGTGGCATTTCAACTATTATGTGGCATTGGGGCGCTCCGGGTAAGGGAGAAGGTTACGAGGCAAGTAAGATGACGATTGATATCCATCAATGTTTCGTAAAAGGCTCGGTGGAATACAAATCATTTTGGAAAGAACTAAAAACAAAGGCCGATTTGCTTGAAAAACTTCGAAATGCACACGTTCCGGTGTTGTGGAGACCTTTTCACGAACTGAATGGTAATTGGTTTTGGTGGAGCAAAGGAGGACCTGCCGAGTTCAAGAAACTCTGGATTACCGAGTACAACTATTTTGTAAACAAGCGGAAATTGAACAACTTGATTTGGGTGCTTGGTTACACTGCACAACCTGACTCAGCATGGTATCCGGGCGATCAATATGTAGATATTGTTGGAGCAGATATTTACAATCACGGAGATGGCCCACAAGCCACTATGTACAATAAAATCAGAGCACTATTTGGTACTAAATTTCCAATAGTTTATCACGAATGCGGCATTCCGCCTAATCTGAATCAATGTATCAAACAGAACATTATTTGGTCATGGTGGATGGAATGGCACACCAACTTCCTAAAAGGGGTGGACCCCGTTTATTTAAAACAAGTCTATAATAATCCCCTGATTATTACGTTGGATAAAGTGCCGAATATCATGAAAACGTATGGGTCAACGAGCAATAAGTGATCATTATCCCGCAAACCCACTCAAGAAATAAAGTGACTGAAATGAATAAATAAAAAAACGTCTTGTTAGTCATTGATTCACAAGACGTTGCGGAGAGAAAGGGACTTGTAACCGCTAAATTTCATTATATAAATCAATGAGTTACGCTCGCAAAAATCTTGGGTACCCGATTTTTCACCCTCAAATTATTTACTCATAATCAGCAGGCCAATAATTGAAAAATCTTCCACTACAAAAGTAACTAATTTTGATGATATTACAAAGGATTGCGGACTATTTTTTAGTAAGGTTTGAATACTATTTATCTTTCAATATTTGCGTTTATTGTGTTGTGTTCCCGTTAGTTTTGCCTCCTTTCGGAGGATAGTTATTGCAGGCTATTTTTTAGTATAGTAACGGGGAGATGATGGGGTGATAGCTAACTTTTGATATGCTTATTATATCGGCTATCCTATGATGAAGGGGTGTACTTGTTCGGCTTTTAAGCCGGTGTATTGGCAAAATTCGTCAATGCTGACAAACTGATGATCCTGCTTTTTGAAGTAGGTTTTAATCTGAGCCAATAGCATCCTGCTGTAGCGTTCGCTTTTGCCGGTTATGCGCTGTACATCCTTCGGGTATATGCAAATGCGTTTGATTTCCATCGTAACGTTCTTTTCAGAACAAATTTACTACAATTTCCCCAATAATTTATACTCATCCGGGCAAAAACGGCATATAGTGTCGATGCCGGAAGTGATTGTCAATCAAAATATAATTAACGGATATACTTTTGTCCCCGATAATTAAAAATAATGTATTATGGCACAACAAAAAAGTATTTTCAAATTGAAAGGTACCATCGGCGGGGTTTCGTTCTACAAATCGAAAGATGGTTACCTGGCCCGAGAAAAGGGAGGAGTGGATGCTTCCCGAATTGCCAATGATCCGGGGTTCGCCAGAACACGTGAAAACGGCACTGAGTTTGCTAATTCTGCTACTGCAGGAAAGTTATTGCGTGATGCTGTCCGCGTGTTGGGCAAAGATGCATCCGATGGTCGCGTAACCTCCAGGCTTACGCAAGTCATGTCCCAGATAAAGAATCTGGATAGTGTGAACGGCAGAGGTGAACGAAGTGTAGCCGAAGGGATGAATACCGATGAAGGTAAAGCAAAGTTGAAAGGATTTAATTTCAACATTAATGCTGAGTTGGGAGCTGTATTGAGCAATCTGTATAAAGTAAATGCAGATACGGGCGAAATCACTATAACGGCCCTGACTCCAAAGCAGGATGTAAGCATCCCGGATGGGGCAACGCATATTGTTTTCAGAAGCGGGTTTGCAAGTGTGAATTTTGCAACCGGAGAATCT
>DAIDKM010000075.1 GCA_027450045.1 Paludibacter sp.
AGCAACAGCCATTTGCGAAGTCAGATAAGGGTCTTCGCCATAGCTCTCCTCCGTTCTTCCCCAACGAGGATCGCGCGCTAAGTCGGCGTTGGGTGCCCGCATCACCAGACCGCCTTTTTCGAGATTGGGATTTTGCACATAGAAACGCACTTCGGTGGCTTCTATATCGGCTGCTTTGCGAATTAACGCCGTGTCCCAGGTTTCGCCAAGTCCATAAGCCTGCGGGAAGATGGTGGTGGGATAGGTGACAGGGACACGCGCGCCAAAGCTGCCCCAATTGCCCGGTCCTCCCAAAGCCATGCCGTGCAATCCTTCGGAATGACCGACATTTCGAATGCCAAGACGCGGTACCCCGAAAGAAGTAGAAAGCGCGTTGACCTTCTCTCCCAATGACATTAGCGAGATGAGGTTACTTATTCGGACACTATCCGGCAATTGCGTGTTCTGAAACGGGTAGCATTGTGCAGATGCAGATGGTGTCATGCCGCAGAGCAATAAAAGAATGAGAAGATGTTTCATGATGAGGGGATTATTTATTTCGTGTTCAATTGAGTGATATCATGGAATGACAGAATGGATTATCATTGATGTTGCTTAATCTATTATTTCATGTTATGTGTAATTTGATGTTCCATCAGTAGTAAGGCTTTCTTCAATAAGGGAATAAGGTTTATTTGATTATGAGTGTCGTTTTTCTACTAAGGATTAATCGGAAAATAGAAATAAGGTTTTTCTAACTGCATCAAAAATACTTTACAGAGAACATAGATAATAACGAAGAAATCTTGTTCTAAATATCAGATAGATGATTCCGGCACTATACTATCGCTGCTCTTTCTCCTCTGTATAAGGTTGGGAAGAGACAACTGCTCCAAATGAAATAAAAGACGATATTAATTTGTCTTTACTACATAACCTCAGATTTAACCTCTTATTTTCTCAGTTTCCCTTAGCAGAAAATCTGCTGTTAAAGATTCAAAACCTTATACTCTTATTAGAACAATCTTCTTCATGCAAGTTCCACAAAGAAAAGCCGTTTATTCATTCCATTTCACCTAAAACAGGCGACCAACCAGACGTGTTTTCTTTTTAACGACCTTATTTTCTCAGCTTCCCTTAGTAGAAGACCCGCTACCCAAGATTAAAAACCTTATTCCCTTATTGTTCTTTTTTCAATGTCTGCTGATAAAATTTCAGGAATGCTTCATATTCCTCTGCAAAGGTTTGTTTATGATGATGTTCCCTTTGGTTCAAAATATATTTACAAACTCTATCAACATCCCCTTTGGAAACAGAGAAAGCCGAACAAGCCGTCTGCCATTGAAAAGCTCCAAAACACAGTTTGTTATCATTGATAAACCGATAGGATGCAGATGCAATTATATCCGCTAAACTTTCTTCATCCATGTCAGGGGAACGTGAAACTAGGAAATGGACATGCTCTGGATTCGCATAAATGGCATACATACGACATCCGTTGTTATTGGCAATGCCCGTAATATATTTCTCGATGCGTTGCCTGTGTTCTTCCGCAATTAATGGTAATCTATGTAATGTCGTAAAAACAAAATGTGTGTACAGATTATTATATTCTATTTTCATAAACTATGAAATAAGGTTGAATCACTTGAATGACCATTTCTCTACTAAGGGAAACTGATTAAATAAGGTTTCCTTTTGCGTCACATCCATTTCCACTTCGGTTTTGGCAAAGGTTCGAGGCTCCTTACTTCACCTCCACACTTGCTTCGCCTTTTGTGTCTTGGGAGGAGCTTGCCAATAACAGGTTATATGTCCCGGGCTCCACGGTCCAACCGCTTTTTGTCTCGTCGTAATAGGCCAATGACTTTACGGGAACGAGTAATGTCACGGTTTCTGTCTTCGAGGGCTGGAGGAACACCTTTTGGAATGCCTTCAACTCTTTCTCAGGACGCTCAACGGCTGATTTTGGCTTGCTGACATAGAGCTGTGCCGTTTCAGCACCGGCCATTTTTCCACTGTTGGTCAAACGGAAAGTTACACGAATGGTATCGTTCATGCCATACACTTTCCGGTTGGCGACAGGCTTTGAATAGTCGAACGAGGTGTAGGAAAGTCCGAATCCGAAAGGAAATAACGGGCGGATATGTTTCGTATCGTACCAGCGATAGCCCACTAAGATATCTTCTTTATAGATTTCTTTTTGGTCAACGCCCGGGTAGGCGATGGCGCCAAAAGAATGCGCGCCGCAATCGGAAAGTTTTACCGGAAAAGAGAACGGTAATTTACCCGAAGGATTGACATCGCCGCTTAGCACGTCGGCTATGGCATTGCCGGCCTGAGATCCGAGATACCATGCCTGCACAATGGCCTGCACGTTGTTCACCCACGGCATGGCGACGGCATTCCCGCTGATGAGAACGACTACCACATGCTTGTTGACTTTGGTCAGGCTGTCGATCAATTGATCCTGCCCGTAAGGCAAACCGTAAGAGAGACGATCGACTCCTTCGCAATCCTGATGAGGGTCTTTGTTGAGGCCGCCGATAAAGAGTACCACGTCGGCATTTTTAGCAACGGCTATGGCAGCATTGCGCAAAGAGTCGGCTTCGGCGCTATTTTCCTTGCCGGAACTATATCCGATGGAATGAACGAGCGTAAAGTCTTTACCGAAACGCGTTGTTAAGCCTTCAAGCGGCACAATTTCCTGATTCACTTTCAACGACGAACTCCCACCGCCGATTGTCATGCGGTGTGTGGCATTTTCGCCGATCACTGCGATGGTTTTCACCTGTTGAGGCTCAATCGGGAGAACGTGATCTTCGTTTTTTAACAGCACGATGCCCTGATCGGCAATTTTACGATCGACTTCTGCATGGGCTGCCGTGCCAAAACTTCCCCACGGGCGGTGAATGTTCATGGTGGTACGGAAAATGAGTCGTAAGATGCGGCGCGCTTTGTCGTTCAACACACTTTCGCTGTATTTCCCATCCTGAAGTCCTTTGAGATAAGGGTCTGCTAAATAATAATCAGAGTATGGAAAGGCTCCGTTGGTGGTTAATCCGTTGGTATAAGTGCCCATTTCAATGTCGAGACCATTATTTACGGCTTCATCGGTGTTATGCACACCTCCCCAGTCGCTTACCACCACGCCATCGAACTTCCAGTTTCCTTTCAGGATCTTATTTAACAGCAGATCATTCTCGCAGCAATGTTGTCCTCTGAATTGGTTGTACGATCCCATTACCGCCCACACTTTTCCCTGTGTTACGGCAGCTTTGAACGCCGGTAAATAGATTTCATGCAACGCGCGGTCGCTTACTTGCACATCCACGCTGCCGCGCCATGTCTCCTGGTCGTTGAGAGCAAAATGTTTTACGCAGGCAGCCACGCCGTTTGATTGCACACCTTCGACATAAGGCACTACGATTTGCGATGACAGGAAAGGATCTTCGCCCATGTACTCGAAGTTGCGTCCATTTAGCGGGGTACGATAGATATTTACGCCGGGACCGAGCAACATGGTCTTGTTACGATAGCGCGCTTCTTCGCCAATTGCCTTCCCGAACTGATATGCCATCTTCGGGTTAAAGGTAGCGGCCAAACAGGTTAGGGCAGGGAAGCCTGTGCATGAGTCGTTTGTCCAGTGTGCTCCGTTCCATTGATCCCAGTACACTTCTTCGCGTATTCCGAGCGGCCCGTCGTCCATCCATACTTCGGGAATCCCCAAACGGGCAACCCCTTTGGAGCTGAATTTCGATTGAGCATGGCATAATGCCACTTTTTCCTGCGTTGTCATCAGCGAAAGTGCATTCTCCACCCGTTGTTCAATCGGTTTGGTGGCGTCTAAATAGATCGGTAGCTTTTGTTGTGCGCTAATTGTCGTTACAGCAACAAGAAAGATGCTGACAAGAGTTGATTTTATGCGTTTCATGACGAATGTGTTTAGTGGACAAACAGAGAATCTGCTTGCCGATGAAAGAATGAAAAATTCTGTTGAAAGGGAAATCTTGTCACCGGTCAACATCTCCGTTTCTCATGCTGATCGGGAAACGGAGATGTGATGGTGGAGAAGGTAAGCCGTAAGGCTTGTCGGAAAAACGAATTAGTTTTTCAGGTAGTTTTGCCAAATATGAGTGGCGTCGTCATAAATCTTGAGCGCTTGCGTGCCCACATGTACGGTAAACAGGCCTTTTTCGAGATGCCATTTGTTATCCATACCGATAAATGCGAGATCAGAAGCTTTGACTTTGAAAGTCACGGTTTTGGTTTCACCCGGAGCCAGTTCAATTTTTTCGAAGGCGCGAAGACGGCGATTATCGGGCGTGATGGAAGCTACCGCTTCGGAAGTAAAGAGTAAAACCGCATCTTTACCGGCAACTTTTCCCGTGTTCTTCACGTTTACGGTGAACACAAGGTCATCACTTGGCATGAAATGGGTTTTATTTACCGTCAGATCGGAATATTCGAACGTGGTATAACTCAATCCTGTGCCGAACGAATATTGCACGGTGTTGTCAGCAGCGTAGAAGTACGTGCCGTTCATCGTCGCGCGATTTTCGCAGGGCTTGTAATCGTAGGTAGTGAGCAAATTGGTGTATTTAGGATAGGTAAATGGCAAACGACCCGAAGGATTTACATCACCATAGAGAATATCGGCCAATGCCAATCCGCCATAGCTACCGGGCAAATACATATCGATCACGCCTTTGGTTAAAGGTTCGATGTCAGAGAACACGCGGGGACGGCCTTCGTTGAGAACCAAAATAACAGGCTTGCCTGTTTTGGCTAATGCAGCAACTAAGTCCTGTTGATTTCTCGATAATTGCAAATCATTCAGATTCCCGGGCGTTTCAGCATACGAATTTTCGCCTACACAAGCCACAATGACATCGGCATCTTTTGCTGCGGCCACTGCTTTGTCAATGTCGGGGGTGTTTTCTTCAAAATATTGTCCGTTCATATTATATGTTACACCCGGTTCGTAAATCACGTTGGCGGCGCCGACTTTATCCTGCAATGCTTTCAGGATGGTGATCCCGTTTGTTTCAATCTGATCCGTTTTATCGCCTTGCCATGAATCGGTCCATCCGCCGTTTAGCGTACGCATCGAGTTGGCGTTCGGGCCGGTGACCAAAATCTTGGCGTTCTTTGACAGTGGAAGAATATTATCCGTGTTCTTGAGTAAAGTGATTGACTCATCGGCGGCTTCCTGAGCTATCTTTTTGTGATCTGCGGACGCAAAGTCGGTGTAATCGGTCGATTTCCAGGTGGGTTTTGCAAATAATCCCAAGCGATATTTCATGCGTAAAATGCGACGGACGGCATCGTCAATGCGAGCCATCGAAACTTTCTTTTCCAAAACCAATTCTTTCAAATCTTTGCAAAACAAGGTGTCGTAAGGAACCATCGCCATGTCGATACCTGCGTTAATAGCTAAGCCAATGGCATCTTTGTCGTTTCCGGCAATGTGATCGCGTACGTAAAGGTTGTTTATGTCTTGCCAGTCGGTCACCACGACGCCATCAAAATGAAGTTCGCCTTTCAGCACATCCGTAATTAGATAGTGATTTGCATGAACAGGCAAGTCATTTACAATACTTGAGTTGACCATCACGGAAAGTGCTCCGGCTTCGACAGCTTCTGCAAAAGGTTTGAGATGGCGTTCGCGCAGTTCGATCTGAGGTATCATGGCAGGCGTACGATCTTGTCCGCTGACAGGAACTCCGTAGCCGACAAAGTGTTTCAAACAGGCGGCAACATTGTCCATGCCGATTTTATTGCGATCTTTTCCCTGATATCCTTCCACGCAGGCAACGCCCATTTGCGAGTTGAGGTAGGTATCCTCGCCGTACGTTTCCCACATGCGTGGCCAGCAAGGCATACGCCCCATATCGAGCACCGGAGAGAAGTTCCACGGAATATCGCTTGCGCGGGTTTCGTAGGCAGTCACTTGCGCGCCTTTATATACTAATTCGCGGTTGAACGTAGCGCCCATTCCGACTTCTTGCGGAAAGAAAGTTGCGCCGCGTGTGTAGGTTCCTCCGTGAATGGCGTCGATTCCGTAGATCATAGGGATTCCTGTGGTTTTGATAGCAACCTGCTGCATTTGGGAGATGAGTTTTTCCCATGTGGCAGGATATTGCGTGACGCCGGCAGGTACATTCAAAATCGATCCTGCTTTCAAATGTCCTAAGATATGATCCACTTTGGCCATGTCTAATTGTACCGGCTCAACGGGAACATTGTCCTTTGTCTTTAGTACCAAATCAACGGCAAATTGAGACATCTGACCAATCTTTTCATCCAACGTCATTTTCGACATCAGTTGTGTAATTTGGTTTTCGTACGGCGAAACCTCTTTGGGAGGAGTGAAACTGTATGACATACATCCAATCATTAGTAGGGTAAACCCTGTTAGTAAATTCTTAGTTTTCATCTGTCTGTGTTTAATTGTTTGTGATTAGAAAGGAGTCTTGTTTTCGATCAATATAGGCTAAAGAGTGATACTGTGAGTTGCTTCCTATCTTTTCGATACTGTCCGAAAGCGAGCGGCAAGCATGGCTCGAACCGGTGTATCGTAAAATCGGAATGCCGCCCATGCCAAAAAGATAAAGAAGAGCGTCAAAGAGGTTGCAACAGTGACGGTAAGCAGTTGCGAAGGGTGGTTTTGGTAAAGCCAATGGGTATAAATGTATATAAACGGATAGTGCAGGATGTAAATAGGATACGATATTTTTCCGGCAAAGGCGCAAAGTTTTGCGGTACGCCCTGTTACTTTTCCTCCGGCTCCGGCTGCAATGATGAGCGGGAAAATAATGATGATGCAGATCGCTTCGTAAATGCCGTTCATCGGGAAGTAGGGTAGTGCAAACAAGATAAGCAAAGCCAGAGATAACAACGGGTAAGCAACAGGAATATGAATTCGGGCGTTAAGACGGTATAACAGCAGTCCGGCAAAGAACGGGAACGCCACACGTACCGGCGCCATCCAGAATGTATCCCATCCCCAGCCGCCCTGAAGATTCCCAAGTACGATAGCGGTCGTCGCTACAACGATACCCGAAAGAACCACGACGGCTATCAACGCTTTTCGCCCAAGTCGCGGCCCGATGAATCCATAAACGATATTCGCAATGTATTCCTGAAAAAGCGACCAGCTGGGTCCGTTCAGCGAGTGCGTTTCCGTCCATCTATTTGGCAAAGTAGGAGAAGGAATTAACAGCACTCCCAAGCCTATTCCTTCGAGTAACCTCAAAAAACTTACGTGTTGTGCACTCCCTACGAAAGGATCGAACCAATAGCCTATGGCACCAATCAGTACTCCCGCAACAACCAAAGGATGGAGCCGGATAAGGCGTATTCGTAAAAATTCTTTGATAGTCATTGTCTTCCATCGCTCGTCGTAAGCGTAACCGATAACAAACCCTGAGAGGAGAAAAAAGAAATCGACGGCAAGATAGGCGTGATGCAACGGATTCTTCGCCGGATCGGGAAAGGAGGCTTCCATCAGATGGAACACAACGACCAATAGCGCGGCGGTACCACGCAATCCGTCTAAAATGTCAAAGTGTTTCTTCATGTGTATAGCAAACTAATTAGGAAATTATTTGATATTATCCACAAAGATAGGCCACTCGTTTCCTTCCTCCCAAATTTTCTCATCCTACAAAACCTCTATTTTCTTGAAATGACACCTCTATTTAACCTCTACATTACATATTGGAAAAGATTGATTGCTATACAGTTGAATTATATTAGCAGCATTCTTTTTGATTTTGTTCAAAAGATTGTTTTTTCGTATTCCGCTGATTTCCTGAAACAGACTGGAACGATTATTTGTTCTTATACCAGGCTTGCAACACGTAGAATGCTTCTTTCTTCTGACCCTGATCGGAAATAAGCCCTTTCCGGTTAAATCCATCCTGAATACGTGGTAATTCACGCAGCGGTGAACGGAAATCTTTCAGAATCCATGGCGTCATACCGGCAATTTTTGGCATGCGCTCGTCAATCATTTTCAATGTTTTGCGATAGAATTCAGCCTGATATTCTTCTGTCCAGCGTTCTGAAGCGTCGCCATGCAATCCGGCAACCGCTCCTGCTCCAAGTTCACTAATGATCAGCGGTTTATTAATATCAATCTGCCAACTGACCTGATCAATGCGACTATTATCGCCTTCATACCATCCTACATATTCGTTGAAACTGACCACATCAACTTTGCTCATCATGCTATCGTTCACTGAAAGGATGTTGTGCGATTTATCGCCGCGCAACATGGCCATACTGATCAAACGGGTGTTGTCCTGAGCGCGTGTGTAATTGACTAATTTGGTCAGGAACTCATTGCGGGCTGCTGTTTGCGGCGTCTCGTTGGCCATTGACCAGATGATGACGTTGGCGCGGTTTTGATCACGCGATATCATTTCGCTTAGTTGGTTCAGTGAGTTGGCGTACGTGTCGGGATTTCCCCATTGAATGTCCCAATAGTTGGGTATTTCTTCCCAAACCAGAATACCCATCTTTTCTGCCGTGCGTACCATCGCCTCGTTGTGCGGATAGTGTGCCAATCGCACATAATTGCAGCCTAACTCTTTTGCCCACGTGAGTAACGTCCTGCTTTCGGATGCGGAGAAGATGCGTCCGTTTCTGTAGGCGGCTTCATCGTGTATGCTGATTCCTTTTAAGAAAATCGGTTTCCCGTTGAGTAAAATGTCGTGGCCGCGCGTTTCGATGCTGCGAAAACCTATCTCGTCAGTCACCGTATCGGTGGGAGTGGAGAGTGTGACAGCGTAAAGTTTTGGAGTATCAGGCGACCAAAGAGTTACGTTTTTTGCAGGAAGTTCAGCGTTGATAGCGGCATATCCGGCATTATCCGTTGTGACGGTTTGTTTAATTTTTAGTTCGGGAATGGAGAGTGTCACTGGTTGTGACGCGGATGCTCCGTCCATTTTTACATAACCTGCTATTTGACGTAAACTCCCTTTTTGGAGTTGCACTTTATAGGTTTGGATGAATGTAGACGGCTCTGTGATCAATCGCACTTTGCGTGTGATGCCGCCATAATTGAACCAGTCATATTTCAACGTTGGAACGCCATCCGCTTGTCGTGTGTCATTTACCCAAACTATGAGGCTGTTATCGCCGTCTTTAAGTTGAGATGTCACATTCACATTAAAAGGGGTGAAGCCTCCGATATGTTCGCCTACCTTGGTTCCATTCACATAGACAACGGCGTGATAATTCACCGCTCCAAAATAGATGAAATAACGCTTGTCGGGTTGCGGATGAAACAAGAAGGCTTTCTTCAACCACATACTTCCTTCATAATTCATTAATTCTGCCTTTTGCGTGTTCCAATCTCCCGGAACATTGAGCATGGGCGAAGTGGAGAAATCGTATTCTTTGAAGGTGGTTTTGTTATCTACCTTAGGTTCTTTGAAGTAACCTTGGTTGGAAACGCCATTGTTCATCGGGTCGAGAATATAGCTCCAGCGGCCATCGAGTGTTTGGCAATGCCGACTGTCTGGATTTTGGATCAGAGGCAATAAACCTGATGTAGTTTGTGCGTATGAACATGTTGTGGTTAATGCCAGCATGAACAGCACGGCACCCCGTACGCTGTTTTGCAAAAAATGAAGAAAAGAAGATGGTTGTTTCATGGCGATAGGAATAAACAAGATGGCGGAGTCGTAGCAATACGACTCCGCCATCTTGTTTGAATTATTTGGTTACAATTTCGATGTTGCTGTTTGGCAATTCATTTGAAGATGCTGTTAAATGAATTATCCCGGGTTTGTGTGTTGATTGAATAACAACTAAGCATTTTCCAAAGAAAGCATTGCGATAATTGGCTTTGAACGGGTTGTGGTCGATCTCACTTCCGTTGTCAACGCCCACAATTTTGCCCGGCCCGGTGATGGAGAAATTAACTAAGTTGCCGGCAGTTGGCACTAACGTTCCATCTTTATCAACAATTTGCACCGTGACAAAAGACAGGTCGCTGTTATCGGCATGGATCAAATTCCGGTCTGCCGCCAAAGTAATATGGGCTGCTGGCCCTGCAGTTCTTTGCTCTACTACTTTCACAACCTTGCCGTTCTTGTAGGAGACAGCTTGTAATACGCCGGGCTTAAAGGGCACTCTCCACATCACATGCAATTGATCGCCTACTTTGTGCTGTTTCCCCAGTGATTTACCGTTGAGGAAAAGTTCCACTGCGTCGGCATGGTTGTAATATGCCCAGATGTCAACCAATTGACCCGGCTTCCAGTTCCAATGAGGGAAAATATGGAGTACTGTCTTGTTTGTCCATTCGCTTTGATACATGTAATATACATCTTTCGGGAAGCCTGCCAAATCGATGATGCCGAAATAGGAGCTACGCGATGGCCATGTGTAAGGAGTCGGTTCGCCAATGTAATCAAAGCCCGTCCAGATAAACATTCCCGAAATATAGGGATGTGCTTTTACCACTTTCCAGGTTTCTTCATGCGTCGATCCCCAGGGCGCTGAACAATTGTCATAAGCCGAACAAAAGTGCGTAGGTGTGCTATAAGGGATATTCCATTCTTTAGGCACACGCGAAATAGA
>DAIDKM010000076.1 GCA_027450045.1 Paludibacter sp.
TTTGTTGTGTAAGCGTTTTAAATTTAGTAGATGAGAGGTATAATCTTTAATGGCAATTTCTTAAATATACTCAGATGAAAATAATTAGCGTTTTGTTTTTTACCATAGCCATCAATTGTTTGGTATATGCACAGGGAAAGCAAGAGAAAAATATCAGTTTTTTGCACACTACCGGTCAAAATATTGTTAATGAATCTGGTGATAAAATATACTTAAAGGGGGTTGGACTTGGAAACTGGCTTCTACCAGAGGGGTATATGTGGCAATTCGGGGCTTTGGGTGACCGTCCCCGCACAATAGAAAAGGTAGTGATGGATTTGATTGGGAGTAAAAAGGCAGAACATTTTTGGAAAGAATATAGGAAAAACTACATCACAGAAGCTGATATTAAAAGAATTGCTGAGTTAGGATTTGACTGTGTAAGGCTTCCATTGGATTCAAGATTATTATTATCTGAAGGTGATAACCCAGTTTATATTGAGTCAGGTTTTCAATTAATTGATTCCTTAGTTTCGTGGTGCAAAAAAAATAATATGTATGTTATACTTGATATGCATGCTGCTCCTGGTGGACAAACAGGTGCTAATATAGATGACAGCCGCAATGATAGCCCCGACCTTTTTATCGATCAAAAATACCAAGACCAGCTCGTTGACCTTTGGACAAAATTAGCTCTCAGATATAAAAAGGAACCTGCCGTTGCTGCTTATGATTTACTAAACGAACCACTACCAATTGGAACCGGCTCAGCCGATAAATTTAAGCATTTACTTGTTCCTTTGTACGAGCGTATTACTTCGGCAATACGTAAAGTTGACACCAGACACATGATTACTTTGGAGGGTTACAATTGGGCAGGTGATTGGTCTCTGTTTGATAAGCCTTTTGATACGAATGTTTTTTATCAGTTTCATTATTATTGCTGGGCAACACCTGATCATCTGGAGGATATTAATTATTTTATAAGAAAGCGGAATGAACTGCAGACACCTATATGGGTTGGCGAGACTGGTGAAAAGGATAATACTATATATTGGGGGACTTCTCAATATCTTGCTGCTAATGATATTGGCTATGCTTTTTGGCCATGGAAGAAAATGGATACCCAGAACACCCCCTATTCGATTAAGAAACCGAATAATTGGGATTTAATCTCTGAATACACCAAAGGAGGTACTAAACCAGACAGTGTAACAGCGGATAAAATATTAAGCGATTTCCTTGAAAATATCAAACTTGCTAACTGCATTTATTTTGAAGATGTTTGCAATGCTATTTTAACCAGAATTCCTGAGAAAATCGAAGCCGAAAATTATGGTCATGATGGGTATAATCGTTCTTATTTTGTATTAGACACCCTGAATAAATCTAAATACTACAGGACTGAAGAACCCGTACAAATAAAATTAGAAAGCAGTAACGAAGATCAGTCATTGTCTGAGCAATACATTGAACTGCAAAAATCAGAATGGGTTGCTTATGATTTTAATAGCTTAGATAATAAAAAACATCATTTGATCATAAGGGCATCTGCAGGTGTTGTCCCTGCTAAATTACTAATTGAGATTAATAATAAACAGACAGCGTTTAATATACTCACTACTAATTTTATAGAGACGAATATTGGCAATTTCTATTTGAAAAATGGAAATAATAGAATTCAAGTAATGGTCAAATATGGCACTCTTAACATGGACTGGCTTAAATTTAATTGATTATATGCTGTTCGTTCCAAATGTGACCATTTTTTAATCTTAATAGAACATGAAAAAACAATATTTTATTATCATATTTTTAGCGCTTTCGGGCATTTGCATTTTACATGCACAATCGACAAAGGGTTATCATTTAGTGTGGTCTGATGAATTTAATGGGACTTCATTGGATACAACCTCATGGAGCTATCAGACAGGTCACAACGGATGGGGAAATCATGAACTTGAAGATTATACGAAGGGTAAAAACGTTCAGGTCAAAGATGGTACGCTCACTATTATTGCACGAAAAGAGGGATCAGTATACACCTCAGGTCGTATTTGCACAAAAGGGAAACGCACGTTCACATACGGGCTAATAGAAATACGGGCTAAATTGCCACAGGGGACTGGAACATGGCCGGCATTATGGATGTTAGGCACCAACGAAGATGTAGTTGGTTGGCCGGCATGCGGGGAATTGGACATAATGGAGCATGTGGGTAAGGATCCGGGATATATTCACACTTCAATTCACAATACATCAGGTTACGGTGCAACCCCCTACACCGGAATCATCTATTTGAAAGATCCTTTTACGAAGTATCATGTGTATGGCATGGACTGGACAAAGGAATATATCCGGTTTCTGGTAGATGGGAAGCTTGTATATCAATATGCTCCCAATCATAAGACAGCAGCAAACTGGCCTTTTGACAAACCAAGTTTTTTTATCTTCAACGTAGCCATTGGAGGTGATTGGGGAGGTCCGGTGATTGACAATTCGATTTTCCCTCAAACTATGGTTGTGGATTATGTACGAGTTTATCAGAAAAACAAATAAACAATTCCTTAATATCTTCGTATAAAACGAGCATGTATTCACTAAAGTTGATAAATTGAAAATCAACAAGACATAAAAAATAAACTCTTTCGAGTTAAAGTAAATTATGCGAGTTCCGTACGACCTCAAACAAATAAAACATTTTCTTATGAAAAAACTATTTCTCTATTGGTTCTTGTTTTTTCTTTTCAGTAATGGGTATGCTCAAACAACTCGTTCACTTGAACAAAGAGCTGATTCGATACTGCGATTGATGACTCTTGACGAAAAGATCGGACAACTCAACATGGAGACAGGAAACTGGGATGCCACAGGTCCTATTTTAAAGAGTGGAGACAAGATTATTGCAATAAAAAATGGGGAAATCGGTTCAATGCTTAATGTCAAGGGAGCCAAAAACACCCGATACATACAATCACTGGCTATGCAGTCCCGCCTGAAAATTCCTTTATTGTTCGGATTGGATGTAATTCATGGTTATAAAACTGTTTTCCCGATTCCACTGGCGCAAGCAGCCAGTTTCGACACTGCGACTATACGAAAAGTGGCAGAAGTAGCAGCTAAAGAAGCATTGGCTTCCGGCATTCATTGGATTTTCTCTCCCATGCTTGATGTGGCACATGATCCTCGCTGGGGCAGAGTTATGGAAGGTCCGGGTGAAGATCCTTTTCTGGCTTGTGCCATTGCTAAAAGCATGGTGGAAGGATATCAAAAACCGCAACATGGATTGCATCTGATGGCGTGCGCCAAACATTTTGCAGCTTATAGTGCAGCTATTGGGGGACGTGATTATAATACGGTGGACATTTCCGAACAAACACTACAGAATCTTTATCTGCCACCTTTCAAAGCGGCAGTTAAGGCTGGCATCTCTAGTTTCATGTGTTCCTTCAACGAGATAAACGGAGTTCCTTCCAGCGCAAACCGTAAATTGTACGACATACTCTATAACGATTGGCACTTTAAGGGGATTGTGGTTTCCGATTGGGGTTCGATTGGAGAAATGGTTACCCACGGCTATAGTAAAGATCGCCAGCAGGCAGCTCAACAAGCGCTTTCAGCAGGGGTTGATATTGACATGGAAAGCTATTGTTATACTGATTTTTTGAAGAAGCTGATCCAAAACAAATCCATTGATGAATCATTAATAGATCATTCGGTGAAAAAAATTCTTATGCAAAAATTGGCTTTGGGTCTTTTTGATGATCCATATCGATATTGCAATGAGAAGCGAGAGAAAGAGGATATTCTTTCACCTGAAAACAAAGCAGTGGCTTTAAATATGGCGCGAAAATCGATTGTATTGTTGAAAAATACCAATAATCTCTTGCCGTTAAAGACGGTTCGGCATATTGCAATTATCGGACCTCTGGGAAATTCTTCACGAGACATGGATGGTAACTGGGTTGTTTTAAGCAATCAACCCATTGCTGTGACTCTGCTGGAAGCAGTCAAGAAACGCTTTCCAGACGCGACTGTCGACTATGTAAAAGGGTGCGAAATTCAAGGGAGTGATCGTTCAAATTTTGAAGCGGCTATTAGTGCGGCAAAAAAAGCCGATGTTGTCCTATTGGCATTGGGTGAGAGCTGGGATATGAGCGGTGAGGCCAAATCGAGAGGGAAACTAACTTTACCCGGTTTGCAAGAAGAATTAGCGACTGAAATCTACAAAGTCAATCCTCATACCATTACTTTGCTGATGGGGGGAAGGCCTATGATTTTTAATAAAATCGCTAAGCAAGCACCTGCAATTCTCTACTGCTGGTGGTTGGGTACCGAAGCTGGGAATGCCATGACTGATGTAATTTGGGGCAATTACGATCCTTCAGCTCGCTTACCGATGACATTTCCCAAAGAGATGGGACAAATTCCTGTATTTTATAACCACAAGAATTCGGGTCGTCCACCTGTTGATGTGAAAGGAAATTATTCGGGTCGTTATATCGACATAGATTACAAACCACGATATGTTTTTGGGTACGGACTATCCTATACCGCTTTTCGCTATGACAATATTAAAGTTTCACATGATAAAGATTCTATTACTGTAACTATGGAGTTGACCAATACGGGTAATTATGACGGAACTGAACTTGTACAGATCTATCTCCATAAAAAATGGGGAGAAATAACCTCTCCTGTCAAAGAACTCAAAGGATTTCAACAAATCTTTCTCAAGAAGGAAACAAGTCGTTTAATAACACTCAAAGTTGCTCTATCCGATTTAAGTTATTATGGTGTGAATAGTTGGCGTAGTGCTTCGGGAGACTACACTCTCTTTATTGGCAAGAATTCCGATGATACTATTTATCAAACTGATTTACAGCTTTAAACATAAATCTTCCATGATCTTTTTCCCTCTCATATCTTTTAATATGAGAGGCCTTTTTGTCAAAATTCAGAGTCGACTCAATTATTCAAACTTTATAGAATGAGGTATAGATTAATCTTTCTCTGAGGCAATAGAAGATAATGCAAAAAAATCCTATTTTGAGTTTGAACTTTTCTTATCTTTGTCTTGTCCTTCAACCTACTTTTTAATCTAAAACATGACAAATATGAACAACCTAAAACTTGTATCTCTTCTTGCGCTGGTTTATCTTTTCTCTTGTGCGGCTTCGGCTCAGCAAAAGCAGACGAACTCTAAAAAATGGACTATTAATCAGTGTGTGAATCATTTTTCAAAAGAAAAAACAATTCCTACCAAAGTTGGGTATCAATATTGGTTTGTAGATAAGGATTTTATGAATGGGCGGACTTTAAAAATGAGTGTTGTCGCACCACATGAAGCTACGCATCCACCTCATAAACATGTTGAAGATGAATTTTTCTTTGTTTTGGAAGGGACTGCAAAGTTTTATCTCAATGGCGATTCTGTGCTTTGTGGCCCTTTAACCAGCATGTATTGCCCTTCGATGGTCGCACATGGCATCAGCAATGCCGGCAATACGGAGTTGAAATATTTAGTCATCAAGAAATATCCTAAAACAAAAAAAGGACACTGACAAATGTTTTGTCATCATAAAAAAAAGCGAGGTTGTCCATCAAAAAACAACCTCGCTTTTTTACTGTTTCGATCAATATTCTTTAATTGATTTCGTTCACCTTATAGATACCCACATTGTCTAAATCAAAATTGTTGATATAGGAAATGTGTTTGTTGATTTCGGCTTCGGCAAAGTTGACGTAAATCTCAGCCGAACGGGCAAACATATCATCACGTGAGGAATCAATAATCAATAAGTTACTCATCACTAAATGACCTGCAATTTCCACCAAACGGCGAGCCATAAAATCAAGATATTCTGTATTCTTGGTTCCTACGACTTGGTTAATTGCCGTTTCAAAGGTTTCGGTCAATGCTTTTAACCGATTACGTAACCCCTCGAATGCAGGGTTGATAGGCTGGGTTTCGTATTGGTGCAGTTTGGCAATATAAGCGCCGTTGGTTACAAAACGGATGGCAGCAACCACCTGCAATTGAGACGTACCTTCATAAATCGTCAGGATGCGCGCGTCACGATAAATGCGTTCGCAGGCATAGTCTTTCATAAAGCCTGATCCGCCATGTACCTGAATGGAATCGTAGGCGTTTTGATTGGCATATTCACTGGCAAACATTTTCACCAATGGAGTTAGCATGTCGGCAAACTTTTGATATTCTTTTGCTTCCGTACGTTCTTCTTTGGTGAGAGAACGTTCTTCAGTAACTAAGTTGTAAGCTTTATACATATCTACAAAACGGGTTGTTTCGTAGAGCAAGGCACGCGAAGCATCCAATTTTGCTTTCATGATGGAGAGCATTTCGAAGACAGCGGGAAACTCGATGATGGCTTTTCCAAACTGTTGACGCTCTTTTGCGTAAGCCAATGCCACGTCGTAGGCTGATTGTGATACGCCGACCGATTGTGCACCAACGCCAAGACGAGCGCCGTTCATCAATGACATTACATATTTGATTAAGCCCATTTTGAGGTCGCCTACTAATTTAGCCGGTGTATTGCTGAAAACAAGTTCGCAGGTAGGAGAGCCTTTAATCCCTAATTTATTTTCGATGCGACGTACTTTGACCGATTGATTGAATTGATTATCGACGACAAAATAAGATAAGCCCCGTCCGTCGGTAGTGCCTTCTTCAGAACGTGCCAACACCAATTTAATGTGTGCATCGCCATTGGTAATGAAACGTTTTACTCCGTTCAGAAACCACGTTTTCTTTTTCTCATCGTATGTGGCTTTGAGCATCACGGCTTGCAAGTCGGAACCGGCATCCGGCTCTGTCAAATCCATGGAGCAGGTTGCTCCCTGATTGATGCGTGGCAAAAATTCTTCGCGAATCTCTTCAGAACCAAACTCATGAATCGTTTCAGCACAATCCTGCAATCCCCAGATGTTGGCAAATCCTGCATCGGCACGCGATACAATTTCGCCCGTCATCACGTAAGGAACCATGGGGAAGTTAAGTCCTCCGTATTGGCGTGGCAGTGAAATGCCATACACACCAGCGTTGGTCAGCGCTTCGTGGTTCTCTTGGGTTCCGCGGGCATATACCACGCGATTGTTGACCACTTGCGGGCCTTCGTGATCAACACTTTCGGCATTGGGCGCAATGATGTCACCACAAATTTCACCGATAATCTCCATGACGTGGTTATAACTATCGATTGCATCTTCAAAATCCTGAGGTGCATAATCGAATTGATCTTTCTCACGAAAATTGCGTTCTTTCAACGCTACGATCTTCTCCATCAACGGGTGTGTTAGATGGAATTTTAGTTCGGGTCTATCTAAATAGTAATTTGCCATTGTTGTTGAAAAGTTGTAGATAGTAGTCAGTAGATAGTAGTCAGTATTGAGTTTTGAACGAACTACTTGTTATGTTATCTGCTGTCTTCCTATTCTTTGTTATTTGTATTGTTTATAATTCCATTACAGTAAGCAGTCAATAATTTTGAAACAGAAGAAGCCACCTTATAAAGTTCATCATATTTCTGTTTATCAATATAGTTCAAATCTTTCGAAAGAATGATGTAATAACGACTTTCTTCTAAAGATCCCTCAGATATATTGTAAAAACGAAGCTTATCTTTTATTCCTGATTTTCTGTATCCTTCTGCAATGTTTGCAGCTATAGAAACAGAAGCACGTCTAAATTGTGAAGTCAATCCGAACAATTCTTCTTTCGGAAACTGCATGGTTATCTTATACACACTAAGAACAAACTCATGTGCTTTTTGCCATACAATCAGATCTTCAAAATTATTGGTTTTCATTGCATTCGTACTTTGTAGTAACTAATCGACAGATAAGGAGAACTGATATTATTAATGATATTTCACGATAATACGGCAGATTCTGATTCTACCATCTACTAACTCCCGACTACTAACTACTTACTTGCTGTTTTGTCTGTAATACCGTATCATTTTCGGAACCACATCTTCCACGTTTGCGTTGATGACATAGTCGGCAATATGGTTGATAGGTGCATTTTTGTCATTGTTGATGGCAATAATGATGGAGCTTTCCTGCATGCCGGCGATGTGCTGAATCTGTCCGGATATGCCACAGGCAATGTAAAGCTTTGGACGCACTGTAACGCCTGTTTGTCCGATTTGTTGATCGTGTTCGGCAAAACCGGCATCGACTGCAGCACGCGAAGCCCCTACTTCACCGCCTAACACATCGGCTAACTCATACAACATCTTAAAATTGTCTTTCGACCCCATTCCATAACCACCGCCTATAATGATATGTGCGTTTTTGAGATTACTCTTCGATTTTTCCATATGTCGCTCAATCACATGAATCAAGAAATCGCTTTCCTGTACGTAATCGGGAACGTGCAATTTCTTTACCTTTCCTTTGTAATTAGGATCGAGAATCTCTTTTTTCATCACGCCTTCACGCACGGTTGCCATTTGGGGACGGCATTCAGGGTTAATGATAGTGGCCACAATGTTACCACCAAAGGCAGGACGGATCTGGTATAACAGATTATGGTACGTTTTGCCCTCTTTTTTATCTTCGTGATCACCAATTTCGAGTGCTGTGCAATCGGCGGTTAAACCGCTGAAAAGAGCGGACGAAACACGTGGGCCTAAATCGCGACCAATGCTGGTAGCTCCCATCAATGCAATTTGTGGTTGTTCTTCCTTGAACAATTTTACCATTACAGAGGTGTGGGGCATTGAGGTGTAAGGCGCCAAGCGAGGATCATCGGCAACAAAAAGTGTGTCAACACCATAAGGAAAAACTTGTGCACCAACGTGATCTAATTGATGTCCGATGGCGACAGCTTCAAGTTTGCATTGCAGGGAATTGGCTAACGAACGTGCTTTGGTGAGTAATTCTAAACTCACATCGGCCACGGTTGCCTCTTCAATTTCAAGATAGACTATTATATTGTTCATTTGCTTTTTTGTTTTGATAAATAAGTAAACTCAGAAGATAAGAAAATAATCATCGGGTAAAAGAAGTGATTGTATCTTCTATCTTCTTTTAACTTCTGATCTTCTTATTGTTGATTATCCAATGGTGTGATTGGCTATTAACTCTTTCATTAACTCGTCAATCTCGGTATCGTTTCCGACTAATTGTTTACTTTCTTTTGCCTGAAAAACGACATTTTCGATAGCTTTTACTTTCGTGGGCGATCCTTTGAGACCTAACCAGTTTGCATCAGTCTTAATGTCATTGACACTCCATTCGGTAATGTTGAGGTAAGGACGGGCGCTAAACATGAACATATAATCATCGTTGCTCTCTTGTTTCTCGGTGATTGTTTTGGCATGATGATATTTCATTACCAATTTGGCGTGACGCGGACGACATGCCGGTGCTGTGCCATTCACAGTTATCAACAACGGGAATTTTCCTTGTACTGTTTCCAAGCCTCTTTCCAATCTTCGTTTCACAGTGATGGTGTCGTTGGTTACATCTACAATTTCTTCAGCATAGGTAATTTGAGGCAAGCCTAATTTTTCAGCCACTTGCGGTCCAACTTGCGCCGTGTCTCCATCGATAGCTTGACGTCCGCACAAAATGACATCTACATGAGGAAGATTACGTATGGCACAAGCCAGGGCATACGAGGTTGCTAATGTATCAGAACCTGCAAAAGCACGGTCGGTCAAGAGAAAGCCATCATCGGCGCCACGATACAAACTTTCCCGGATAATTTCGGCTGCTCGTCCCGGTCCCATTGTGATGATGGTGACGGTTGATCCCGGGAAACGATCTTTTAGTCGCAATGCTTGTTCCAAAGCATTCAAATCTTCAGGATTGTAAATAGCAGCCAATGCTGCCCGATTTACCGTCCCATCTGCTTTCATGGCATCTTTCCCTACATTGCGTGTGTCAGGTACTTGCTTTGCTAAGACTACAATTTTAAGACTCATTCGATTTGGTTTTGGTGTTTAATTTATGAGTTTCAGCATCTAACATGTGCTACTGCCTATGTTTACTCGCGACATGTTGATGGTTGCTTTTGGGTTGCAAAATTAGCAAAACCCTTGCAAAACAGAAAGGGGTATGCTCATTTTCTTGTTTTGCAGATTCTAAGGCACAAATGCGACAACATAATTCAACGAGATGTGAAATATTAAATCGAGATTAGGGTTTCACTTTTGTCCGAGAAACAGCGGTTATTCATATTGTTTTTAATCTTTCAACAAATAGAGTCTGCTGAAAACGATTAATGTGATTAGGCTTCGGTGAAACCGGAGGGTCACAAACAA
>DAIDKM010000077.1 GCA_027450045.1 Paludibacter sp.
TAAATAGCGAGTATAAAAAAGGAATATTTAACGCATCAAGATTAAACTAATTCGTTCCCGTTTTGTCTTAGGATTGTAAACGTTTTAATCAACATCATTTTAAGAAACCTGTGTTTGTTATGGGCAGAGGGCTTTTAATTCATTTCTAAACATTTTATCTATGAAGACAAAAAAAGTATTAGCTTTTACGCTATTGTTTGCTGCTTTTAGTGTAGTGGCAATTTTTGCACAACGTCCTAACTTTACCCCTGAACAAAGGGCAAAAGCAATGACCGAAAGAATGAAAAAACAGTTGAACCTGAATGATGATCAAGTTGCTAAATTGGAAGCGTTGAATCTCCAATTTGTTCAGGAACAAATGAAGGCGCGTGAAGCGGGTGGCGATGTTCGCACTGACATGCGGGCTGCTGCTGACAAACATGATGCAGCTTTGAAAGAAATTTTGACGCCTGATCAATTTCAAAAATGGCAAGAGGCTCGTAAGGCAATGATGGAAAGAATGCGCAACATGCAGTCCCAAGGTGGCGGACAACCAATGCCGCAGAATTAAAAGTCTTTTTTCTCTGGTAAAAAGGTCGTTTCATCTTCGAATGAGACGGCCTTTTTTGTTTATAGCATGCGAGTTACTTTGCATCGTGCAGCTATTATTAATGACGTCACATTCTTTTTTTCGATCAATCCGATGCCCTATGATACTGACCGACTTGCTTCTTTCTCTTTCCAAAATTGTTGCTTCCGAATCGTTGATTTCGCGCTATGACGCTTTTTGTGGATAATTCTGATAATGAGAAGTTCATTCTTTGGAAAGATTTGTTATTTTTGTCTCCAAATCAAATGAAGAAGAGGATGGAAAACCAGATGGTGCTTCGTACGGAGAATTTAGTAAAGAAATATGGCAAGCGAACTGTCGTGGATCATGTTTCTATCAATGTGAAACAGGGTGAGATTGTAGGGCTTTTAGGACCGAATGGTGCCGGCAAAACAACCACATTCTACATGACCACCGGTTTGATCGTGCCTAACGAAGGTATTGTTTTATTGAATGAAGTGGACATAACGCATTATCCGGTGTACAAAAGGGCTAAAGCCGGCATTGGTTATCTGGCGCAAGAGGCATCTGTTTTTCGGCAAATGAGCGTAGAAGATAATATTCGTGCTGTGTTGGAAATGAGCACTTTCACGAAAGAGGAACAAGAAGAAAAATTAGAAAACCTCATTCGTGAGTTTAGTCTTAGTCATGTGCGCACAAACATTGGCAACCGGCTTTCAGGGGGAGAACGCAGACGAACAGAAATAGCGCGGTGTTTGGCTCTTGAACCGAAGTTTATCATGTTGGACGAACCATTTGCCGGTGTCGATCCCATCGCAGTTCAAGATATTCAGGATATTGTTTGGCATTTGAAAGATAAAAACATTGGCATTTTGATTACCGACCACAATGTAGATGAAACGCTTTCCATTACCGATCGTGCCTATTTATTGTTTGAAGGAAAGATTCTTTTTCAGGGAACTGCGGAAGAATTGGCCGGAAATTCAGTTGTACGCGAAAAATACCTGGGACGAGACTTTGAGTTGAAACGGAAAAAAGGAGCGCCTTTGTTGTCGAGTGCCGTCAATGATTAATGGATCTTTTAAAGCATAAATTTATGGGGATGACGGAATTGGAACAGCAGGAACTGCGTGATCAGGAAATGATTCAAGCGGCATTTGAGGATGTGCTTGATGCTTATCGCCATTCTGCGCACAGACAGAAAATTGATTTGGTGGAGAAAGCATTTCATTTTGCAAATCAGGCTCATAAAGGCATTCGACGTCGTTCCGGTGAACCATACATTATGCACCCCATTGCCGTAGCACGCATTGTGGTGAAAGAGATCGGATTGGGATCAACCTCTATTTGTGCCGCGTTGTTGCACGATGTGGTCGAAGATACAGATTACACCATTGACGATATTGAAAATCTTTTTGGTAAACGGATTGCTATCATTGTCGATGGTTTGACAAAAATATCGGGTGGCGTCTTTGGCGAAAGAGTATCCGAACAGGCGGAAAACTTTCGTAAACTCTTGTTGACCATGTCGGAGGATATTCGGGTGATTTTGATCAAGATTGCCGATCGTCTTCATAACATGCGCACGTTAGGATCGATGCCATCGGCAAAGCAATATAAGATTGCAGGCGAAACGCTTTACATTTATGCTCCTCTTGCCAATCGATTGGGTCTTTTCTCCATTAAAACAGAACTCGAAAATCTTAGTTTCCAATATGAATATCCGGAAACGTATGCCCAGATCAATGCCTTGATTGAAGCGTTAGCAGAAGAAAACGAGCAGATTTATAAAGAGTTCAAAACACCTATTCGGGAAAAATTGGAAGCCTTGGGATTTAAGGTTGATTTGAAGGAACGGGTCAAATCGGTTTATTCCATTTGGTATAAAATGCAGAAGAAAAACATTCCTTTCGAGGAAGTGTACGATTTGTTAGCGTTGCGTATCGTGTTTGAGCCGAAAGAAGGAATGACTGAGCAAGAACAATGTTGGTTGATCTATTCAGCCATATCCCAGTTATATAAACCACATCCCGAACGTATTCGCGATTGGGTAAGCACGCCGAAGGCTAACGGTTATTCTGCGCTCCATGTCACGGTGATGGGGCCGCATGGAAAATGGATTGAGGTGCAGATTCGAAGTACGCACATGAACGAAGTGGCTGAAAAAGGATTAGCCGCTCATTGGCGATATAAAACGGGAGAACGGGATGACGAAACCGAACTCGATCGTTGGCTGAAAGAGTTGAAGGAAGAATTGAAAAATCCTACTCCGAGCGCCATCGACTTCATGGATAATGTGAAGCTGAACTTATTTGCTTCGGAAATGTTCGTGTTTACTCCCAAAGGCGATATTAAAACACTGCCTCAGGGAGCCACAGCGCTTGACTTTGCTTTTCTTTTACATTCGGATATTGGATTCAAGTGCATTGGCGCCAAAGTGAATCATAAGTTGGTGCCGCTGAGTCACGTGCTGCAAAGTGGTGACCAGGTGGAGATATTGACTGCAAAGATGCAAAAACCACAACCTGAATGGCTCGACTTTGTCATCACTTCGCGTGCTAAAACCAAGTTGGAGAATGCACTTCGGAAAGAGTTAACCATCGTGGCGCATCATGGTCAGCGCATGATTGAAGAGGAGCTTAAAAAGGTAAATTTGACTCCCACGCCTGAAGTTATTCAAACATTGCTTGATTATTATAACATTAGTGACAAACGCGAATTGTATCGTCAGATCGGAAAGAAACTGATCGATGTCACCGATATATCCAAGAAGATTTTTAAGCCAAAACCAAAGAACCTCCTGAAAAAGTTTGTTACGCTTCAGTTTGGAAACTCGGACAATAAAACGGTGCCTTTGTTTAAAAAGAACAAGAAGGTTGATCGCAAGAAAACATTTCGCCTGACGGATGAAACTTCCGTGAAAACCTTTCGTATCGCTCAGTGTTGTCAACCTATTCCCGGCGACGATATTGTGGGGTATGTTGATGACAACGAAGTTGTCGTGGTGCACAAGCGGCAATGTCCCGAGGCGGTCAAGTTACAGGCAAGTCATGGCGATCGGATTGTTTCCGCTGAATGGGCGATGCACAAAGAAAAATCGTTTGCCGTGACGCTCGAAATGAAAGGAATTGATCGGTTGGGAATGTTGCGGGAAATCACGAATGTAATCACCGATGAATATTCAGTCAATATTCAGAGCATCAACATTGAAACGGATGCCGGTATTTTTTCAGGCAGTTTGCATGTTTTTGTACACGGTACCGACGATGTGAATAATCTTTGCTTGAAACTGATGAAAATAAAGGGAATGAATTCGGTGAAACGGGTGGAATTATAGAAAATACTATTCCGTTTTCGTTTTTAATTCCGAATTTGTAGTCTGCATTTTTTCTTCACCATGTTTTTCATACGCCTCCACAATCAACCTGACAAGCGGGTGACGCACTATGTCTTTGATGTTGAATTCGATGGTTGCAATTTCTTTCACGTGGCGCAAAATCTCCAAGGCGTCAATCAATCCTGATTTTTGATGGTAAGGCAAATCGATTTGAGTAATATCGCCGGTTACGATCACCTTACAATTGAGTCCCATACGTGTCAGGAACATTTTTATCTGTTGTGTGGTTGTGTTTTGCGCTTCATCAAGAATGACTACGGCTTCATTTAATGTTCTGCCTCGCATAAATGCCAATGGCGCAATTTGTATCACGCCCGATTCCATATAGTCTTTGAGCTTGGCTCCCGGAATCATATCCTGAAGCGCATCGTAGAGAGGTTGAAGGTAAGGATCAATCTTTTCTTTCATGTCGCCGGGCAAGAATCCCAGCTTTTCACCGGCTTCCACAGCCGGACGACTTAGAATAATGCGTTTGACTTCTTTATTCTTTAATGATCGAACGGCTAATGCAATGGCGGTGTAGGTTTTCCCTGATCCGGCAGGGCCGATGGCAAACAATAGATCACTTTTTGCAAAAGCATCCACTAAAAGTTGTTGGTTGGGTGTTCGCGCGGAGATGATTTTACCGTTCATCCCGTGAATAATCAGATTTTCTTGCTTTACTTCTGTTGGCGCTTGCCCTTTTATGATGTCGATGATGACTTCTTCGGTCAGAAGATTGTATTCGGAACAATAATTCTGAAGCCTCTCCATCGCATCCTCCATGCCGGTCATCATTTCAGCATCGCCCAATACTTTGATCATATTTCCGCGCGCAATGATTTTGAGTTTTGGAAACAGGTTCTTAATCAGTTGTATATTGACGTTGTTGACGCCGAAAAAGATAATCGGATCAACCGATTCGTTGAGAATAAAGGTGCGTTCAATCATAGGTATAAGATCATCAGATGATGAGGAGAGAAGCGCTTTGGGTCAGCAACTTCTCTCCATTTTGTTTGTTAGTAGGCAAATAAAGGATATTTTGCCATCAGGGTGTTGACTTTCTGGCGAACGATTGTCAGTTCGGTTTCATTGTCAGCATGATGCAAAACATGATCGACTAATTCGACAATCTCTTCCATAAACGGTTCTTTGGCGCCTCTCGTTGTGATGGCAGGAGTGCCGACGCGAATACCCGAAGTCTGGAAAGGAGAGCGGCTATCGAAAGGAACCATGTTTTTATTGACCGTAATATCGGCTTTTACCAAACTGTTTTCAGCAACTTTTCCTGTCAGTTCAGGGAACTTGGTGCGCAGGTCGATCAGCATAGAGTGGTTGTCAGTTCCTCCTGAAATGATATGATACCCTTTGTCCATAAATGCTTGTGCCATGACGGCGGCATTTTTCTGAACCTGTTGTTGATATTCGGAAAAGGATGGTTGAAGTGCTTCGTAGAAAGCAACGGCTTTTGCAGCAATCACATGTTCGAGCGGACCACCCTGAATTCCCGGGAAAACAGCCGAGTCAAGTAGGGAAGACATCTTCTTTACTTCGCCTTTGGGTGTTTTCTTTCCCCATGGATTTTCAAAATCTTTGCCCATCAGGATAATTCCGCCGCGTGGACCACGCAATGTCTTGTGTGTCGTGGAGGTAACAATATGGGCGTGTTTTAATGGATTTTCCAGAAGATGTGCTGCAATAAGTCCGGCAGGATGTGCCATGTCAATCATCAGCAAAGCGCCGATTTTATCGGCAATTGCACGCATACGGGCATAATCCCAATCGCGCGAATAGGCGGAAGCTCCTCCAACAATAAGTTTTGGCCGTTCGCGAAGCGCCACCTCTTCCATTTGGTCGTAATCGACGCGTCCGGTATCTTCGCGAACATTGTATGCTAATGGTTGATAAAGAATTCCCGAACTATTGACGGGTGAACCGTGCGAAAGGTGTCCGCCATGCGAAAGGTTCAATCCTAAGAATTTGTCTCCGGGATTCATCACCGCCAAAAAGACGGCTGCATTGGCCTGAGCGCCTGAATGGGGCTGAACATTGGCATATTCAGCGCCGAAAAGTTGTTTCAAACGGTCGATGGCAAGTTGTTCGCTGAGGTCAACAACTTCGCAGCCTCCGTAATAACGATGGCCAGGATAGCCTTCTGCATATTTATTGGTAAGCCAAGTTCCCATAGCTTGCATTACCTGATCACTTACAAAATTTTCGGAAGCAATGAGTTCAATACCTTTTAATTGGCGTTGATGTTCCTGTTCGATAATCGAAAAAATAGCATTGTCTCGTGTCATGTGAAAGGAATAAATCAAAGGGTGAAAAAACGTTGTTAATTTGAGTACAAAGGTAGGTTTTTTGACGCGAAATGAAGGTGTTGAAAAGTAAAAAAACCATGATTAGCCGGTTTTGTTTTGCAAATAGCTCGTTTCAATGAGTAAGTTTATCTATTTTAGGATGGATTTTCCTATTTCAACCATCATTTGGTAATGTCCAATGCTTTGAGAAGCTTTGAGGTGGAATGAATGATTGATGGAGCATGAACTGTTTTTTTGTACCTTTGTGGCACTTATGGAACTTTCCGAACTATTGTCGTTTTATTCTACTCATCCACAGACTCTTGCTGTAGAAAAATGGATAAATTCGACGGAACAGCATTTGCACGTTAGTGGCCTTCTTGGTTCTTCGAGAGCGTTAACGAGCGCTTCTTTGTTTTTAAAACGCCAGTCAACATGGTTGGTAGTATTGGATGATGCGGATGAAGCAAGCTATTTTTATCACGATCTGACGCAATTAATCCCAAAAGAGTCGGTCTTCTTTTTCCCGTCTTCATTTAAAGGAACGGTTAAACAGGGAAAAGTTGATGCTGCCAATGAGATTTTACGTACCGAAGCTATTCAGGTAGTAGCGCGTCGTGACAACGTGATCGTGGTGACCTATCCCGATGCGTTGATCGAGAAGGTGATTGACGCGGGGGCATTGAACGATTGTACCTTGACTTTGCATGTAGGTGAACAGATTGATACGGACTTTGTGATCGATTTGTTCATGGAGTATGGTTTCGAGCGGGTGGATTTCGTGTATGAACCGGGTCAGTTTTCGGTAAGAGGAAGTATCCTCGACGTGTTTTCCTTTTCGAGCGAATTGCCTTACCGGATAGATTTTTTCGGGAAAGAGATTGAAACCATACGAACTTTCGATATTGAAACCCAACTCTCTAAAGAACCACATCAAACCGTTTCTATTGTTTCGGATTTGAAACAGGAGACCAGCACGGAAAAGATCTCTTTTTTTGAACTTATCTCACCCGATGCCTTCTTGCTTTTTGCCAACTATTCTTTCGCGCATCAGCGCATGAACAGCTTGTATGATGATGCTTTGGTCAAAGCGAACGAATCATCCGTATCGGTTCCGAACTTAGCTACGCATTTAATCAGCGGGATGGACATGGATGAAAAGGTGAGCGCTTTTCGAACGGTGGAACTGAGCGCGCAGACTACTTTCCCTTCAGACACTACCATTCAGTTTAATACCTCTTTGCAACCGCCATTTCATAAGAACTTTGATTTGGTAAGTCAACATTTCCTCCAAAAATTAGAAGAGGGTTATCGCATCTTCGTGTGCAGTGACAGCAAAAAACAACACGACCGGTTGACGGCTATTTTTCATGATCGTGGTGACCATATCGGTTTCACGCCTGTGGTAAAAACACTTCACGAGGGATTCATGGATCACGATTTGTCTGTGTGCTTATATACCGATCATCAGCTTTTCGACCGTTTCCATCGTTATTCGTTGCGATCGGACAGCGCGCGCACCGGTAAAGTGGTGATGACACTCAAAGAGTTGAATCAATTAAACATCGGCGATTATGTGGTGCATGTCGATCATGGTATTGGCCGTTTTGGCGGATTAATGACGTCGGATGTCAATGGCAAACGGCAGGAAATGATTAAGTTGCTCTACAAAGACGACGATATGATCTTTGTAAGCATCCATTCGTTGCATCGCATTTCAAAATATAAAGGGAAAGAGGGCGAGCCGCCGCATGTCAATAAGTTAGGTTCAGGAGCATGGGAACGGCTGAAGGACAGAACCAAGAAGAAAGTAAAGGATATTGCACGCGAGTTGATTCAATTGTATGCACGTCGTCGTGCCGAACAGGGGTTTCGTTTCGCGCCCGACAGTTATTTGCAGCAGGAACTGGAGGCTTCGTTTATTTATGAGGATACGCCCGACCAAACCAAGGCTACGGCTGATGTGAAACAGGATATGGAGTCGGAACTCCCGATGGATCGGTTGGTGTGTGGCGACGTTGGGTTTGGTAAAACGGAAGTGGCTATTCGCGCTGCCTTCAAAGCGGCGACCGATGGCAAGCAAGTGGCTGTTTTGGTGCCTACCACGGTGTTGGCCGCGCAACATTTCCGTACATTCAGCGAACGGTTAAAGGATTTTCCCTGCACAGTCGATTATATGAGTCGGGCACGCTCTTCCGCCGCCATGAAAGAGCTTCTGCAACGATTGAAAGAGGGAAAAATCGATATTGTGATCGGTACGCACAAGTTAATCGGCAGCAGTGTTCATTTCAAAGATCTGGGTTTACTCATCATCGACGAAGAACAGAAGTTCGGGGTTTCGGTAAAAGAGAAGTTACGGCAATTGAAAGTGAACGTGGATACGTTGACCATGACGGCCACGCCTATTCCGCGCACGTTGCAGTTTTCGTTGATGGGAGCGCGCGATTTGTCAATCATCAATACACCTCCTCCCAACCGTTATCCGATTCATACCGAATGGCATACTTTTGATGAGGATCTGATTCGGGAAGCGATTCGTTTCGAGATGGATCGCAACGGACAAGTCTTTTTTGTACACAACCGCATTCATTCCATCTATGAAATGGAAGCGTTGGTGAAGCGCTTAGTCCCGGGCGTTCGGGTAGCTGTGGGACATGGTCAAATGGCGCCTGATAAGTTGGAACAGATCATTCTGGATTTTATCGACTATGATTATGACGTATTGATTGCCACGGCCATTATCGAGTCGGGAATTGATATGCCAAACGTCAATACCATCATCATCAATCAGGCACATCAGTTCGGGTTGAGCGATTTGCATCAGTTGCGCGGTCGTGTGGGACGAAGCAACCGAAAAGCTTTCTGTTATTTATTCGCTCCGCCTGAAGGAATGTTGACACCTGAAGCAAGACGACGCTTGCAAGCCATTGAAAATTTTGCCGATCTGGGTAGTGGATTCAATCTTGCCATGCAGGATCTGGATATTCGTGGAGCCGGCAACATGTTGGGAGCCGAACAAAGCGGGTTTATTGCTGAATTGGGTTATGAGATTTATCAAAAGATTCTGAATGAAGCGGTGCAGGAGTTACGCGACGAAGAGTTTTCCGATCTTTACCGCGAAGTGGCCGAACAGCAGGAAGGTACCGTCGATTATGTTGTCGATTGCCAAATTGAATCCGATTTCGAGATGATGTTCCCGACCGATTACATCGAAAGCGTTTCGGAGCGGATGAATTTGTATCGCCAGTTGGATAGCATTAATAATGAACTTGAGTTAACGGCTTTTGAAAAAGAGTTGCTCGATCGGTTTGGTAAAATTCCTTCACAAGGACTTGACCTGATTCAGGTTGTTCGTTTGCGTTGGTTGGCTAAAAGCTTCGGATTCGAGAAAATGATTCTGAAGAATGAGAAATGGATCGCCTATTTGGTTTCTAATGCGCAATCGGCCTATTACCAATCGGAAATTTTCGGCAAATTGTTGACGTATATCTCCCGTAATCCCCGTCGATGCCAGTTGCGCGACGTGAAAGGCAAACGTTCCATCGTCATTTCGTCCATTCACAGCATCAGCGAAACATATTCCATTTTGCAGGGTATTCAAAATCAGGCATAACGAATAGTTTCATGCCATATTGCAAAGCCTTCACTCATGAACCGGGAACTCATTGTCGATAATAACGGTTTCCCTTTTGACACAGTTCATTGAACAGACCCCTAAGAAAAAAAGTGCAGACCCTATGCAATATAGCTTACACCCTGTACGATATAGCATACACTCTTTCCAAAATAGAATAGATCCTGTACGATAATGTATAGACCCTTTTCAATATAGAACAGACCCTGTACGATAATGTATAGACTCTTTTCAATATAGAATAGACCCTGTAGGATAATGTTTAGACACTTTACAAAATAGAATAGACCCTATAGGATAATGTTTAGACCTTATGTGACGCAGCA
>DAIDKM010000078.1 GCA_027450045.1 Paludibacter sp.
AATCATGCGGCCACTTTGGAGTAACAGTATCGTTGTTGTTCAAGGCAAAAGCATAACGGCGACGCTGCATCCCTCCAACCAATTTTTCGTTGACAACAACAGAATCATTAGTGAGATGCACAAATGAATAGCCTGCAACACTATCGCCGGACAGAAATGTAGAACGCACCATAACGTCATGGAAGCGGCCAAAAGGCATATCTTTGTACTGATGCCCGTGCCCACAAAAAGCAACGGACGTATGGTGTTTTTTTAGCATAGAAACCACTTCGGGGCCATTGCCTAAATCATCCACTGTGAAAGGATAATGACAAAAGGAAACAATCTTTACTCCTGTTGGAACTTTAGTAAGAGTTCTGTCTATCCAACGCATATCTTCCTGTTTTACAATACCATCACCCATTTTCATAAAAGGGCCTGTATCGAATCCTATGAAAAAGAATTGATTATATCGAAATGCAACACGATCATTGCCAAAAAGTTTGAAATATTCTTTGACGGCACTTTCCGACCAGGTAGTTTCATGATTACCGGGTATGACATAATAGGGCATGGTAAAATGCTCAAACATGTGCTTAATATTCAGTAATTCTGCATTACTACCCTGATTGGTCAAATCGCCAGTAATAATGACAAAAGGGACTTTTGACTCGTTGACTTCATGAATGATTTTTACTAAAGCACGCTCATTGGCATTGCCCGGACTCACGTGGAGATCGGTTAACAAGGCAAATTCCGTATTAGCTTGCGAAGAACAAGCTAACAATATGCCATAAAACAACAGAATCTTTTTAATCATCGTTTTATTCAATCCGTAAATCCTGAATCACCATCATTGGATTCGTAGTGGGCGCATCAATCACAATACGCACCGCTTTGACAGGGTGAGTTGGCGTGATAGAAGCTGTTCCATCCTGATAAGCAGCGGCATATTCAAAATGAACGCCGTCATACGAAACTTCCAAATGTCCATGATCGATGGGAAACAAAGTTAACATAGGCATTCCAGTCTCCGATATGATCTTTTTGCAAACTAACGGAGCAGCAAAGACAAATGTCAATGCATCACCGGCTTTGGCATTCGGACTGCACGAAACTGTCGTGCTGAAATTGTAATCAGTCAAAGGCAATGCGTTGTGATTCCTCAGTGGCATATTGACGATTATTCCGGTTGTAGGCGTCAGATAAGGCAACCGTTGTATCTGCACCGAACCCGATATTGCCTTTGCCCCTTTCAACTCGGCACGAAGCGAATAGATTTTGGTAGCGTCATAAGCAGGCGCTGTTAGCCGATAATGCCAATTCCCGTTGGTAACATTTTGCAAAAGCGATGATGCAACCACATACCCATTTTCCAGCAAATCTACGCGACCAACAGATAGAGCATCCGGTACAGAATCAGGGGTGAACGTAATGTCCCAACTTCCCTCTTTGTTAAAGACAGGAGCAAGATTCCATGTTTTCAGGGTCCATTTTGTCTGATTTTGTATCGTCCAAGTTCCCACAGGAACCCGAACAGGCGAAATAGCAATGCTCACCAATGATGGAGTATAAAAGGTTCTGAATTTCAAAGAATCAGGCGAATTTGTTTGCATTGAATCTATGTACACAGGAGATTTTATTGTCGGTAAGGAACCATCCGTTGTATATCGCACTTCGGCACCAGCAAAAGGGAGTGAAACAGAAACAAATCCTGACCGATAAAAGGCTTTGGGAGGAGGCACCCGAAAAGCGATATTCATATATTCCATGCGCTGAAAATGAGTGCGCGTCAAACGGGTATAAAAATCATCCCAATTCCGTTCAGATTGTGGAGTCCAAGCCACTTCGGCAAGAGCTGCGATGCGCGGATAAGATTGATATTCCATAAAACGAGCCGGCTTATTCAACAATTCCGACCACAAAGCGCCTTCCACCCCTTTTACATAACGAAACGAATCACCCGAAAATAGATTATTTTCCAATGGATTGTATGAATAGACCTTTTTGAGTGGAACAATTCCTGCCCAATTATGACCCCGATCGTTGATTGACTGCGCCATATCGAAATAGAAATAGCTCCCCATTACCAACACTGTTGGATAATGTTTCGTTGCAGCTTCAGCGGCTTTTCCCGTCGAGTGCCAAGCATATACTGTGGTTGTCGTGTCAAGCGAACCACCGTCCATGATTTCGTCCCACCCAGCCATTTGTTTACCCAAGCTATGCAGAATAGTTTCCACACGATGAATAAAATAATGCTGCAACTCGACCGCACTGTTCATATTTTCTTTTTTCATTAATGCTTGACAACGTGAACAATGATCCCAGAAATAAGGATTTACCTCATCACCGCCGATATGAATGTATTTGGATGGAAATAATCCGGCGATCTCTTTAAGAATCACTGCCAGCATTTTATAATTCTGTTCATTACCTACGCACCATACGTTTGGATCATGCCAATCCCAATTGTCGGCAGAAAGCGATGCTTTTCGCAAAGCTGAACTATCTAATTTGCACAGAATCTGAGGATATGCAACCGCCGCGGCGCGACTGTGACCGGGGATATCAATCTCAGGAATGATTTCCACGTTGCGTAATGCAGCGTAACGCACCACAGCTTTGATCTCTTTTTGTGTGTAAAAACCGCCATATCGTTTATCCCCGGATCCATAAGCCGGAGGCAATAGTTCATGAGGGCCTCGCCAAGCTCCGACAGATGTTAATCGTGGATAATGTTTGATTTCGATACGCCAACCCTGATCATCCGACAAATGCCAATGAAAGCGATTAATTTTATGCATGGAAAGCCAATCGATGTATTTTTCGACAGTAGGCACATCAAAAAAATTACGGGACACATCAAGCATCATTCCGCGATAACGAAACCGGGGATAATCACTGATTTGCACATCCGGCATTTGCCAGGTCACTCCATGAACCAACGTATCGGCATAAACTTGTGGCGGCAATAGTTGCAACAAGGTTTGAATTCCATTGAACAAACCACCACGATCTTTACCAACAATTGTAGCCCCTTGGCTATTAACAGTCAAGGTATAACCTTCTTCGGGCAGTGGCAACAAAGAATTGACCATCAACATAATTCCGTTTGAAACATGTATGTTGGATGAAAGTCGGCATGGAAATCCGGTTGAATGATGCAATTTCTGACTCAAATATCCTGCTAAATCCCGATATGCATGATTCGAAGCAATTACGGTGGATGACGTAAGATTAAATTGACCTTGTTCTATTTGTACATGAACCGGTTTTGGAATTAAATCGAGGTTCGATTGAGCGGTCAATGTGCCCATCAAAAGCCAGCTTCCGAACAGGAATAACATCTTTCTCATAATACATTTGGTTGATATATTATTCATTATGTGCTTTATTTTTCGGGGTAAAGTAAATATGGGTTACGTTCTTTCTTAAACTTCTCATCATCGCTTTTCCAACGCGCTTTGATCTCGGAAGCGCTTTTACCGGCTTCAATCATTTGACGCACATAATCAACCCCAATCAGTTTTTCAAAGAAAGAGGAAAAGAAGGCATCGCCCATGTGTAAATTGTGGTAAGCTGCAATAAGATATGACAAATCAATGCCTTTTTTAAACAAAACAGCGTCAGGTGGCAAAACCTGCAGATTTGTTCCGAAACAACGTTGATTCAATTGAGGTGGATTTTTTGCACCCGTCATGCTGCGTGGTGTAAATGAATAGGAATAACCTGTCATTTTTGGATTGCCAAACTGTTGAAACGGAGCATCAGTGCCTCGTCCCACACTTACAGGAGTCGCTTCGAAATAACAAAGCGAAGGATAAAGATAGACTGATCGCATATTGGGCAAATTTGGCGATGGGTTTACAGGTAACTGATAATGCATGGCATGTGTGTAATGCAAACATGGAATAACCGTCAAATCACATTGCACACCATTGGGAAGCCATTTCTCCCCATTCACCATTCGTGCCAATTCCCCAAGTGTCATCCCGTGCACCACCGGAACGGGAACAGATCCGACACCGGACTTGTACTTCATATCCAGGATTGGCCCATCGACATAAAAACCATTGGGATTGGGACGATCGAGCACAATCATTTTTACATGATGAACCGCACACGCATTCATTACATGAACCATTGTCGTCAGATAGGTATAATAGCGAAGCCCCACATCTTGCAAATCAAAGACTAAAACATCGATCGATTTCATCAGTGAATCCAAAGATTTACCGGCATTTCCTCCATACAAAGAACAAATGGGAATGCCGGTTTGTTCATCGATTGAATTGCCCACATGTTCTCCTGCATCCGCCTTTCCACGAAACCCGTGTTCAGGAGAAAAGATCGTGACGATTTGAATTTTTTTATTATGCAGAAAATCGACAATGTTCTCATTGCCAATACGTCCTGTTTGATTAGTTAAAATCGCAACGCGTTTTCCGTGCAATAATGGCAAATAAAGACTCGTACGTTCTGCCCCCACCTCTATTTTTTGCGGTTGCTGTGCATTTACAGAAAATACACTAAGGCACAAGACAAATAAAATCAATAGTTTATTCATGATCAGATATTTTTGGAGAATTATTTTATTGCATCGTAAATAGCCGTTTGCACTTTGGCTCGGATGCGAGTGGTGAAAATCTTATTGTTATCGCGCGTTGGAAAAACATGGTTTGACAAGAAAATATAGACTAAATTGTATTTTGGATCTACCCAAAACATGGTACCGGTATAGCCTGTATGCCCAAAACTTTGCGGGCTTACTTTAGTTGATAAATACGAGTTGCCTACTACTTTGCCATCTTTCAACTCCGGTTTTTCAAAACAGATGCCGCGATAAATTCCATCAGCCGCATAAGGCGTTGAATTAAACAGATCGAAAACGGCTTCGCTAAAGTAGCGTTTACCTCCGTATTCTCCTTTTTGCAAATAAAGCTGGAATAATTTGGCTAAATCATTGGCATTTGCAAATAAACCGGCATTGGCAGAATGCCCGCCCAGGATGGCTGACGTTTCATCATGTACAAAACCTTGTAATAAGGTATGTCGGAAAAAATTATCCTGTTCAGTTGGAACAACACGAGACAATGGCAATCTTTTCCATGGATTATACATGATTTCAGTAGCTCCCAAAGGCAAATAAAAAGTCTGTTGCAAATATTGCTCAAGAGGCTCATGGACTATCGTCTCAACCACAGGCGGCGTCACCACAAATGGCCAATCGGAATAGACATAATGACGCTTCCCATCTGACTTCAACAAAGGTGACCGTGCAATAGAATCGTACACCCAAGTGGCAATGTCTTTGCGAATAAACAGGATCGGACTAATGCGAATCGGGAAAGCAGCCGATGAATCAGAACGAATAAAAGAAGATTTCAACGTCCCGTCAGGATTGATCATGAGTTTATAGAACGGAAAATAAGGCTGCAAACCACCCACATGACACAATAATTCCTGTACGGTTATGTTTTCTTTATTGGTACCGCGAAACGGAGGAAAATAGTGGCTGAATTTCTCATCTAATTTGATTTTACCCTCGTCCACTAATTTTAAATAAGCGGGTGCGCCTCCGGTAATCTTAGTCATTGAAGCCAGATCGAACAAATCGTATATATTCTCCGGTCTATTCAAAGGATCATTGGGATAACGCCTTGTTTCGGAAGTAAAATAGGTGTGATAGCCATACGCTTTGTTGAAAACCACTTTTCCGTCCTTTGCTACTAAAATCACACAACCCGGGAATGCTTGTTGTACAATGGCATCGTTGACAAGCGAGTCGATGGTGTGATTCAGGAAAGCTCCATTCATCCCCACTTCTTCGGGCAATGTATATTTCAGACGAATGGCTTGGTTAGTCGTCAATCCAAATCCTTTTTTGAAATTCCCGATAACAAAGGGTAATTTTCCCTGTGCACGAATACCACCAAATATCAATTGTGCAGTCATCAGTTGCGACGCAGGCTGGTTATCGTAAGCCTCAATCCAAGAAGCAACAGGCAATTTCGTCATCCAACCTTGCGGTGAAACAAAAGAACAAAGTACTACCTTTCGCCTGTTCGCCACATCGTGCAGCCACGTCAGTTCTTGCGGAGTCAGCGTCTGTTTGAAAAGAGAAATGACGCATAGGTTCGATTGCGACACGAGTTGAGCGAGTTTATCCATCGAGGTCGAATCAAAAGCAACTTTTTCAAACGTCATGTAGCGTCGCATCATGTCGTTGAAATCATTATTGATCGGCTCACCGATGGAAACAGAAACGATTCGTAACGTATCCAAAGCACGAAGCGGAACAAGATCGTTTCCATTGCGAAGCAACGTAATCTGGCGTTCTGCGTGCGTCAGTTGACTTAAAGATGGTGAGCTTGCCATTCCTAAAAACGGAATCAGCAACAAACCAATAAGGAATCCAATTTGTCTCATGGTAACTTGTTTTTAATAATATTCGCTAAACAATCTGCTCAACATATTGATCACAACCTCGAAACGGATTGAAACAACGTTGCTTTATCCATTCACTTTGCTTTATCCGTAGCTTTTCCATGTTGGAAAAACGACACAATTTCTTGCATCAACTGATCTCTTTCCGATGGTACAATGGCTTCAAAAGGGATTCCCATGACACATGTTGAATAGGAGCCACGATATGCCACACCGGCGCTCGTTCTGTTTTCAGGGAAACGGAAAATAGTGTAAGCATTGGGGACTGAAGGCGCAATGGCATTGGGTTGCTCCACTACGTACGACTCACTATTTAATTTGTTGTAATAGGAGTAGTTGCCCGCAAATGATGCAAAAGGAGAAGCAGTCGCCTGAAATTTTCCTTCCACAGATCCACAATCGGTTACCCATTTGAATTTCAACACTTTTTCGGTCCAAGTACGATCAGAATCAGTTGCCAGCGGATTATCCCAAAGATCGGTACCAACATAAGCGCCCGAAACAAAAATATTTCCACCGGCACGACAATACCCTGAAATGGCATTTTGCAACGCTTTTGGAAATGCTTTGAACACAGCCGGTTTTACTCCTCTCCCCATCACGGTCTCTCTTTCTTTGCCTAAAATCAAATCGACCATTGGGTAATCATTCAAAGAAATCTCTCGATTACAAACAGAAGCCTTGCTGCAAGAAACAAACGAATAACCGGCATGCGCAATTGCCTTGCCATGAACAAACGGATAGTCAAAATTGTTTCCGGCAATTACCTGTGTTTCATAATTGGCATTGCTTGCCCCGAATCCTGGCGAATCATCGCTTATCCAAGGCTTTTGACGGTGAAATTCATACATGCTCCCCACATAATTGTACTGAACTTTATCGGGAACTCCATGATCAATAAAATCGACAAAGCCGGCAATGCTGTCGTTTGTTTCAAAACTTGCCGGAGCGCTGAGGCGATCAAATCCATTTACAATCATCGCCACGCCACGCTCGTTCGACTTGCGACAAACCGAAAGAATTTCGGAAGGAAAACTTTCACCACCGTCATTTACGGCTGTCACTTTGAAACTACAAATAGAATCAGAAGGAATATCTACTATTATTGTCGTATCGTTCACTAATTGTCCATTGTCAAAACCTTCGTGATTGATGCGTGTATAAACCACATAATGTTTGGGTTTAGCCGTTACCTCCAACGAATCATCTACCGCTTTCCATTTAAGTTGCACTTGATTTTGTCCGACAAATTGCGTGCTAAAATCAGAAACAGGAAGCGGCTCAACCACATATTTATATCCATATTGTCCGGCAATAAATTTCAACATTCCTTTGTAAATGGCACGACTCACCGTGAAGCGGAATCGAGGATCCAGGCCGTAACGCATGTCGGCAAAGTTCTGATGCGAAAGCACTTCAAGCAGCATGGTGGGCACTTCGGGCACGCGGGCTTCGCTATATGAACGATCCCACAGTTGGCGACGAGTCCATTTCGGCTCATATACACGACGAATGTCGTGCACCACTTCATTCATGATAATTTCAGCTAAATCGCGCGATGCCCAACGAGATTGATTATCCCCAAATTTAGCATCATTGATGTGAGTCATATAAATTCCCAGTGTTCCAATGATGGAATCATTCATGGTGGTGCCGGCATCGGAATGGAGAGCAAAAGCCAAATCAATGGGAATATGCAACCCATTCACTTTTGGCAGATCATGCGAGCCTCCTGCTAAATAATTCACCCAAAAACCACGACTTTGAAAATCATCGGTATAGTCGTTCCTGCCTTCACTTTTATTGTAAACACTATCGGGCATTCCTGCCCATTGCAACCAATAACGGGCACCTTCCGTGTAACGCGGATAACCGCTGGTTTGCAACGTGTAATGAATTGGCGAAGGTTGAATAACTTGATTTGCCTTTGTAGTGTCCGAACTTTTTTTGTTTTCGGTAATATCTCCGTTTGCATTCGGGATACGGGCAATATTTCCCATGCCACCACCAATTTTCACAGCGTCGGCAGTAACAATAGCTCCATTTTTATGACTTATGTTCGAGAGAGTAATTTTACATTGATCGGATCTTCCCTTGTCAAACGGAAAGAATCCAAGAAAAATCCATGTACCTCCACCCATCCGTTGATTCACTTTGAATTGCGTTATTCCTCCAAGATGATACACCGTGTAAAGGGCATCGTCCGTGCTTTTTGGTAACGTTTTGTACGAAACATACACGGCAAAATTGCCTGCTTTTGGCATATCGGGAACCCACTCGGCCAAGCTTTCTTTTCCTTTGTGAATGGTTTTCACTTGTCGGTAAGTGCCTGATCGAAAAGGATTTTCTCCATCCAAGTAAATCATTTGCCGATGTGCAAATCCACAACTGTCACCGGTTGTCCATTTCTCTTTTCCTGCTAATTCATAGTATTGTGAATGATAATCGGAGACGTCGTTATCCACAATTACTTCCGTGCGATGATAATCGCGTTCGCGTGGCAACAACACGTTGGCTCCGGCGTTTTCCAACATCGGAACCAGATAAGGAAGCACATAACTCTGCGTGTATAAATCTTCTACCGTTTGTAAAATCCGTGCTCGCTGCCATTCCCAACGATCCAACTGTTGATTAAAATATAAACCGTGACTTTGCCACATCGCGAGATGTTTATCCTGCAATCCATTTTTGATGACAAAGGGTCTTGAAATACAGGTAACCAAAGGCACCCGATTCTTTTTATTGGTAAAAATGCGGCTTTTATCTTTCGGGATAGAAGTTCTGTACACGTTAGGCACTAACTCTTGAATAGGCAATCCTTCAGAGACAATTACCAGCTTGAACGATTGCAATGAATCCGGCAGCAATTGTTTCACTGCACTATACATGGCATCAACTTCATCTTCTTTCAACGGCAAATACGCCAAACTCTCGTCCATTGTCACGGTAATCGTGCGATTTTTTTTATCAACATCCATCTGTTGAACAGAGGTACTGCCGGCTATCTGTTTTTGATAAAAATAGGTCACCGTATC
>DAIDKM010000079.1 GCA_027450045.1 Paludibacter sp.
ATTGTGCATAATTTAATGTCTTGGTTCTTGGCTCTAAGATAGCATCACTTGTCCGCCTGTGACGGGTAATGCTTGTCCGGTTTCGCATGTTTGGTCGATAAGATACAAGACTCCTTTTGTTACATCATCGGGTGAACACCCTTTTTTCATTGGTACTTGTGCCAAATAGAAATCCTTTACGTCTTCCACGGTTTTTGCTCCCGGGACTTTTCCGGCATTCAAATATTGAACAAAAAGTCCATTCTCAGGGTCGCTCCAAAGTGGGCCTTCGTAGTAATTACCCGGGCATATCGCGTTTACTTTGATGCGAAAAGGAGCTAGTTCCAATGCAAAGGATTGGGTGAGGCCAATACCGCCAAATTTACCACCGGCATAAGCAAAATTGGCTTTGCTGCCACGCAAGCCTGATTTTGAATTGATCTGTATAATGTCGCAGTAGTTGTTTGTCTGATAGCGATTTTGCAATTTCATGATGTGAGAAACAACTTTGGTACAATAGAAATAAGCATTGTAGTTGATTTTGGTGACAAACTCAAAGGTTTCGGGCGTCATTTCTTCGAGGCCGCCTGCGCGCAAAACGCCTGCATTGCTGATAAACACATCGACACCGCCAAATTGGCAGATGGTGCGATACATTAAACCATCAAGACTTGTTATGTCCGAAACATCCGTTTTCACGAAAAGCGCCCGATTTGTTGTTGCTAAGGTATTAAGTGCGTTGGCAGTACGTTCTCCAACCGTTTCATTCAGGTCGGCAACAACAATGTTAGCGCCTTCGTTGAGTAATCCACGTGCGATGCCTTCGCCAAATCCCTGTGCCGCTCCGGTAATAATGATCACTTTGTTTTCAACGTGCCCTGATGATTTCCCAGCATTCACTTTGCGGCGATAATTTTCCACTTCCCAGTGGTCAATAAAGTCGATTTGCGTGTCACTCATCGGATGCGGACCTCCAAATGAAGTGGATAGCCATGCAATTTTCATCATGTCTTCGTAAACGTCGAGAATGGTGTCACATTCTTTTGCATGGTTGCCAACTGCTAATACCCCAAGTCCTTTTATTACAACGACTTTGGGTAAATAGCCAAACTTCGATTGGTACTCATTGATAGTGTCTAGTGCTTTCTGTAAAGTCTCATCGGCTGATCCTGATGATTCTAAATAAAGATAATTTGATTTGCAATAGACAATGATATCGGGCGTAAAGGGTTTGGCAATTTGGTTGAATGTTGTCGCCGAGTCACTAAAATAGGATATGAGTGCATTGTTTCTCACTTTCACTGTTTTCAATCCTGCACCGGAAAGCATCATTCGGATTGCCGGCACGAGATTGACGATGTTCGTGGAAATGGATTCTTCCCCTTTCGGAAGGGGTTGTTTCACGGCTTGCCCGATGCGATTGAAAACATCGTCATAAATCGTTTTAATCTCTTCGATGGTGTCTGCGCCAACAAAGATGCCATGATTCTGAAGAAAAATCAATTGAGATTCTTTCCCGAAAGTTTTTTTGTAAGATTGAATGCGTTTTTCTACCTCTTTGAACAGTAGATAACCAGGGTCAATGTAGGGAATGTAAATAGCGTTGCTTCCAAACAGTTGAAAAATGATTTTTTCGGCATCCTGACTACAAAGTACTCCGTTGACGACTGTCGGATGCAGATGCACTACAAAACGAAAGTCAATAGCATTGTGCATGGAAGTCTCGACTGACGGTCGTTTATCTTTTGTGATGCAAGCTGCTGCAAGATCGTTTTTCACTGCTTCTTCGCGTTCAGTACTGTCTCGCGCATAACTCTTTTGAGAAATGACATTTAATTTTCCGCGATCAAGCACTGCAAATCCTTCTTCGGCAATGGTTGCAAGAGAAAATCCGCTGGCTTTTACCCACAGTTTGTCAGCAGTTTTAACGGAAGTGTTTCCACCGCCTCCAATGACATAGCGGCTATCTTTCCCGTAATAATGGGATATTTCAATGAGTTCTTCGATCATACGTCTTTGCTTTGATTATTGAGTTGGCTTGTTCTTTTTAATTACTTTGAGGCTGTTGAAACTTGATGTGATCATCTTCTTTTCTGTTGAATTGTCTCCGGTTTTAACCGGGGAAACAAAGAATATACATCCATAAATTGGCTTCAGCCGAACAATTAAAATGCGAATTGTCAAGTTTATATGATTAATATTTTGGCTAAAACCATTTCATTGTATTCCTTCTGGTGAATAGGTTTTAACCCATTCCTATTCATAGTGGCATTTCACTTATTTAGCATTTTCTCTTTTAGTATTTTCAGATGCCCTTACGTAGCATCGTTTTTAAGAACCGATTTTATGATCTTGTCTCCCAAATGGATGTATTCATCCCGATGTGAAATATCTGCTACTCCGTTTTTGTCCAGATAACCCTGCAATACTTGTTTTTCCAACTGTTGATGAGCTACGATCACACATGCTCCCAGATAATTTATTTCCTTCAATCGATCCGATAATGGTACATTATTTCGAGCAAACAACGTAATCGGTTCCATAGCCGGTGTGTTGTGTTCACTGCCAAAGGTGACAACAAAACCTTGATCGTGAAAATAGCCGGCATACTCTTCCAACACTTCCAAGCTGTTGCGTGTGGTGATGAATTCTACTGAAAAAATGCCACGTTGTTTTAAGATGTCAGCCGCTTTCTCTTTATCCTTTTCAAAGTCAGTGAAGCCGCCTTTCGCATCATCGGCTAAGAACGGATAAGTAGGTAATCCCCCCGAGTGCAAGATGATTTGTCGCACCGTTTCCATTGGCAAAAATGCTTTGGGATCTTCCGATACAAACGCGGCTCCTCCGGATTTCAATAAGTTCGCTCTGATTTCGTTTTCAACTGCTGCATGATCTGTTATGGTCGATTGGACTGTTTTTCCGCCAAATAATCCGGTCAGAAAATCATTTATGGCTTTTTCAGTATGGAACTGTTCATAAACCATCATCCGAAGCGCTTTCGCAAGATGACGTTCGCGGACAATGCCTTTAGTAAGTGATTTTGTAATTTCCGAAAAGTCCAACGTAAAACCGGCTTCATTCGTGGATAATAATTGATTAAGCTTTTCACACATTCTTGCCACGTGCCGGTTCGATTCTTCGCGCACTGTTTCCAATTGAGACAGGTAAGGTTGTTCTAATTGTGCCGGATACCTTAATCCTTTGCCGCTTAAATAGGTTCGTCCCGGGTTTTGCGGATCATTCACCCGTATGCCGGCTTTCTGATCATCTTGTTGCAAACTGATAAACTCAATGTTAAAGAGGGGAACGAGCTGTCTTTTTGCGCATTCCATTGCCCACTCGTCGTAGCCATCAGTAGTGTAGAAATCGTTGATGCCTACTATTTTTACCTCTTCTTTTTCGGCCATATCGAGAGCTTGTCCAATGGAAGAAAAGGCACTGAAGGAGTAGGGGGTGTGAAGATGCGCATTCACTTTCACAATATCCGTTTGATTGACAGTTTTCTTCATCTGATTAAATTCCGTTTTTTGAACGTCGTATCTGTTCGGCGTCAGAAAAGTTGCGAAATGGGACATGATTTGGTAACGGAACAATTTTTTCGTGAATAGCATCGATGATCCAATCGGCTTGAGGGAAGAAGGCATCTTCAAGCTCATAAGCCGGTGTAATCCAATTGCGCGATCCAACAACTACCGGTGGAGCATCTAAATAGTCAAACGCTAATTCGGTTATGTTTCGCGCCAGATCGTTGAGAAATGATCCGCGTGTTGTAGCATCGCTGGAAAGAAGGAGTTTCCCTGTCTTCTTCACGGATTCGATCACTAATTCATAGTTGAATGGAACCAACGAACGAGCGTCAATGACTTCAGCGCTCATGTTGTATTTCTCTTCCAAGATTTTAGCAGCATCGAGCGCCCTGTAAAGAGTCGCGCCTATGGTTAAAATGGTAATGTCGGAGCCTTTTCGTTTTATGTCTGGTTCTCCCAATGGGATTTCATAATATCCTTCAGGGACACCACCTTCGTGAAATTGTTCACCAATGTCGTAAATACGTTGACTTTCAAAGAAAACGACTGGATCGGTGCCATGCAAAGCGGTATTCATCAATCCTTTCGCATCATACGGCGTAACAGGGAATACGACTTTAAGGCCGGGAATGTGTGCCACGAGCGATGTCCAGTCTTGTGAGTGTTGAGCGCCATATTTTGAACCGACTGAAACGCGTAACACTACCGGCATTTTGAGAATGTTGCCACTCATTGCCTGCCATTTGGGAAGTTGATTAAATACTTCATCTCCCGAACGACCCAGAAAATCGCAATACATAATTTCAGGAATAACGCGTCCACCGCACATGGCATAGCCGATAGCTGTCCCCACAATGGCTGCTTCCGAGATTGGTGAATTGAAAAGGCGATGATAGGGTAGGGCTTCGGTAAGTCCGCGATAGACGGCAAAAGCGCCACCCCAATCGCGATTTTCTTCTCCATAGGCAATCAAGGTTGAATCTTCGTAAAAACGGTGAACAATGGCTTCGAACAAACCGTCGCGAAGCTGATATTGTTTCATTTTCGATACCGGCTTACCTTCTTTGTCAGTGACAAAACGCTCCTTGGTAGCGATCTGTTTCACACGGGGATTTTCTTCCATCGGATGATTTACTTCCGGTTTGGCAGTTGACATGGCATCTGCGGTTTGATTGGAAAAGATCATTTCGCCGATTCGTTCAGGATTTTTGTTCAAATCCATACGGGGAGAAATCGTCTCGTCAATGGCTAATTTGAATACATCAACAACCGTCTCCTTTATGCTCTTTTGCAGGTTGTCCAAATCGTTTTGGTGAAGAACGCCGGCTTCCATCAGTTGTTTGCCGAATTGTAGGATGCAATCTTGTTCTGCCCATGCTTCCATTTCTTCTTTTGACCGGTAGGATGAAGCATCAGAAGGAGAATGTCCGCTATAACGATAGGTCATCACATCCAACAACACAGGACCGCCTTTTTGGTTGTCAAGAACATCACGTTTGCGACGATATGCATCGATCACTGCCAACGGGTTGTATCCATCTACTCGTTCAGCATGCATTTGTTCAGGATTAATGCCAGCGCCGATGCGTGCTGCCATGCCAAATCCCATGGTTTCGCCCATGGTTTGTCCGCCCATTCCATAATAATTGTTCATGATGTTGATGATCACAGGCAGTCCGCCTTTCATGTCATCTGCCCACAATTGCTTAAACTGATCCATTGCGGCAAACATCATGCCTTCCCACACAGGGCCGCATGCCATTGAAGCATCACCAATATTGGCCACCACAATACCCGGTTTGCGATTGACTTTTTTGAATAGTGCAGCACCGACGGCAATATCAGCGCTTCCACCTACAATGGCGTTGTTCGGATAAATACCGAAAGGCAGGAAAAACGCGTGCATACTTCCACCAAGCCCTTTGTTAAAGCCTGTTTCCCGTGCAAATATTTCAGCCATGATGCCATAGAGTAAAAACCTTTTGGCCAATGCTTTGGTTGATCCATTGAATTCTTTTTTGACAATATGATAGGCTGTTCCACCAAAAAAATCTTCCATGATTTTAGTTAACGAATCATCATCTAACTGTTGAATGGAACGAAGCCCTTTTGCCAGAATTTCACCATGACTCCGGTGCGAACCGAAGATAAAATCATCAATCGTCAGAGTATAAGCCATTCCTACCGCAGCAGCTTCCTGACCGGCTGACAAGTGGGCAGGTCCGGGATTGTCGTATGCAATTCCGTTGTACGAACCGGTGGTTTTTACCAAATTGAGCATGGTTTCAAACTCACGAATAACGGACATGTCGTGATAAATGTTCACCAAATCTTCCTTGGTGAAATTGTTGGTTTTTAGTTCATCCTCAATCGTTTTATGGTATTGATTGACAGGAATCGGTTGAAAGTTGATTTGGCCTGCTTCACGCATTTTTACAGGATCGATAAATTGACTCTTCGGCATGATATTTTGTTTTTTAAGTTGTTGTTCAATTGGATATTAGAATTCAAAAATAACCTCTTTGAAGATTTCTGAAACAGTAGGATGGGGGAAAACGACTTCTTTCATTTCCTGAAGCGTCATTTCAGCTTCTATGGCTAAACATGCTCCGTAAATCATTTCACTCGAAGGATTTCCCAGCAGATGAACACCTAATATTTCGCCGTATTTTTCACCGATCAACACTTTGCAAAGTCCGCTGCCACCCTCATTTTCGGCCACAAAACGACCGGAATATGCCATCGGTAATTTAGCCATTTTGTATGGAATGTTTTTTGCTTTGGCCATCTCTTCAGTAAGTCCTACTCCTGCAATTTCAGGGTTGGTATAAACAACGCCCGGTATAGCATTGTACCGCATGGTGTCTTTTTGTCCGGTAAGGTTATTCACCACCACTTCGCCTTCGCGGCTGGCTGTGTGGGCAAGCAATGAAAAACCGGTGACATCACCGGCGGCAAATACCTTGGGAATATTAGTACGCATCTTGTCATCCACTTTAATGCCACCTTTGAAAAGTTCAACACCAAGGGTTTCAAGCCCAAATCCTTGTGTTACGGGACGGCGGCCTACACTGATGAGGATTTTATCGCCTTTTGCTGAAAAGACATTCCCCCCTTTTTCAAAGATGACTTCATTTCCATTGATTTGTGTCACCTTGGAAGAAAGATGGTAGGTGACGCCTTTTTTTGCGTATTGTTCGCGAAGCATAGCACTCATTTCAGTATCCATGCCACTCAGAATTTCATCCAACATCTCAATGACCGTAACTTTTGTACCAAAACTGTTGAAAAAGCTTGCGAATTCCATGCCAATCACCCCGCCACCTACAATAATCAGCGATTCGGGTTGCGATGTAAGTGATAAAATTTCACGATTGGTCACAATGACGTCACCGGATTCTTTTAACCCGGGAATAGGAGGGACAAATGCTTCCGATCCGGTACAAATCAACAGATTGTTGGCGACATATTTTTTATCGCCACAACTGATTTCGATTCCTTCGTTTGTACGCCCCTGTATGATGGCTTCGCCATTAATGACCTCCACATGATGTATCTTCATTTTGGCTGCAACTCCCGACACTAATTTACGAACCACTTTGTTTTTGCGCGCCATGATTTTTTCAAAACTGAACGTGACATTCGTTGCTTCAATGCCATAGTTGTTGCCATGAAGTGCATTGTCATACGTTTTGGCGCTGTATAATAACGTTTTTGTCGGGATACAGCCTTCATTCAGACATACTCCGCCTAACATTTTCTTTTCAAAAAGAATTACGTTAAGTCCTTTTGCTCCGGCTCTCTCGGCGGCTACATATCCTGCCGGGCCACCGCCTATTATAGCTAAATCAATCATAATTTTTTGTTTAGAGTTCAAATTCGAAGTTTTCAATTTCAATGGCAATTTGTTTCACAAATCGCGTTGCTTCGCCACCGTCCAATGCCCGATGGTCGTATGTGAGACTTAACCCGATAAAAGGTACAAAACCGTAGCTTCCGTTGCCTAAATCCTTAGGTCGGGGAACAATGGTATTGACTCCTAAAATAGCAGTTTGAGGAAGGTTAATCACCGGTGTAAACATCTCTACCCCATAATTTCCAAGGTTAGAAATGGTAAAGGTTGCTGCTTCGGATGATAGTAAATCAGGGTCGATGCTCCCTTTTTTGCAAGCATTCGCTATTTCTTTGAATTGATTGGAAAGTCCTTGAATGGAAAGATCATCTGCATTTTTCACAACGGGTACCATAAGTCCGCGCTCTGTATCGACTGCTAAAGCCAGATGCACTTTATTGAAATATTTCATGCTGTCGCCTAAGCAATGAGAGTTGACTTGAGGAAATTTCTTCAACGCTTTAATCACGGCCATTCCTACCATATCGTTCAACGTGATGTTATACGGATATCCTTTTTCCATGGCTTTTTTTATCTTTTCCCGTAATTCGAGGATACGCCGTGCATCGGCTCCGAGATGGTGTGTCAATTGTGCCGAGTTTTGAAGAGAAGCATACATGGCTTTTGCAATCAGCTTACGCATGTTGGTCAATGGTCGTATCTCAAAATCAGCACTGTAAACCGGATTTTGTGTCGTTAAATCTTTTGAAGTGATACGGCCTCCAAGTCCTGAACCATCCAAGACAACATGTTCATTTTCTTTGATTTCTTTTTTTGCCAAAGGAGTCATTTTACCACGTGTCGAAACAAAAGTTTGGATATCGCGCTCGATGATCCTGCCTTTTGGGCCGCTGCCTTGCAATTGACCGGCATCAACAGCCTCTTTTGCTGATAATTTTTTTGCGCGGGGTGAAATACCCATTGAAATGGTTGATCCTTGCTCCGATGTAATTGAGGATTTAGTAAGTTTTGACGTGGTGATTGCGGTTGTGTTTTCCGTAGAGGGTTCAGCCGGTGTGGAAACGGTTTCTTTTGATTTCAAAGCGTCGATGGATTCACCTTCTTGCCCAATGATTAATACATTCGTCAAAACGGGAACTTCATCGCCTTCTTCAAAAAGCAAATCAAGGATAATTCCATCTACGGGTGAGATTTCTTCAAACGAGGCTTTGTCGGTTTCATAAGCGAACAACAAATCACCTTGTTTGACATGATCTCCTTTTTTCTTAAATAATTGTGTAATGATGCAGCTTTCGACCGATTGCCCTTGCTTAGGCATAATAACTATGGTTGCCATGCTATTGATTGATTTTTTTTAATATATGTGTTAGTGAAATGATTCACATTGTTACTACGATACCATTCCGACCTTTCAATTTTCAATGATACAAGACAAAGTTATTCATAATAACTTATGTGTATAAGTATTCAGTTTTATATCGTAATTTGTATTATATGAGATATATACTATTTTTACTGCCAATATTTATCTATACTTGTATATACAAATATGGATAAAAGCGGATGTGTCTTGGTGTTTTTTTCTACCTTTGTCGCGGTATTGAACATTTATATTGGATAGATATGGGAGATTTGCCGGAATATAAAAAAATGTATGAACTCATTCGTCGTCAGATTACGGATGGAGTGTACGCGGAAGGAAGTCTGCTTCCATCCGAAAATGAATTAGCCACGATTCATGGTGTAGCGCGTCCTACTGTTCGCAAGGCGTTAGATCGCTTGG
>DAIDKM010000080.1 GCA_027450045.1 Paludibacter sp.
TGCCAACATTCGTCCGGTAACCACGTTTCCATCCTTGCTGCATAAATCGCCTTTACGTCGCGATTTGGTTGAAGACGCCGATTTGATGTGCATTCGTGAATTGACAGGCGGCATCTATTTCGGGAAACCGCAGGGACGTTCGGAAGATGGTAACAGTGCCGTAGATACGTGTGTTTATTCCCGTGAAGAGATTGAACGCATTGTCAGGTTAGCTTATGGCTATGCGCAAAAGCGTCGCAAGAAATTAACCATCGTGGACAAAGCCAACGTGTTGGCAACATCCCGTTTATGGCGTGAGACATCACAACAGCTCGAAAAGGAATATCCTGACGTAACCACCGAATATATGTTTGTAGACAATGCCGCCATGCAACTTATTCAATGGCCGAAACGGTTTGACGTGATCGTCACCGAGAACATGTTCGGAGACATTCTCACCGATGAAGCTTCTGTTATCACGGGGTCTTTAGGTATGTTGCCATCGGCATCCATCGGCATCCATACTTCGGTATTCGAACCGATTCATGGTTCCTATCCGCAGGCAGCAGGCAAAAACATTGCCAACCCGATTGCTACCATTCTTTCTGCTGCGTTGATGTTTGAATATGCTTTTGGACTGATGGAAGAAGGCGCATTGATTCGTCAAGCGGTGAATGCTTCTTTGGAAGCCGAATTTGTAACGGAAGACATTTGTTCCAATGGGAATCCACGTTCTACATCCGAAGTAGGCGAATGGATTGTCAAATACATTCAATCCTGATTCGAGTGACGATTTCTCGCGATCATTCCTGGAATAAAACGCATCACCATCATTTTTCATGGGAAAATGATCATGCTTATCTTCCAAGAATTGTTGTTTACTTTTTGATGGTCAATGGTATGATGCTTCATGCTCAAACAGAGATTCACGACACGTTACCTCATGTGTCTATTAAACCTCAGTGGGAAAACTTAATTCACTTTCACGGCTATCTTCAAAAACGCCCTAACGAATTAACGATCCACGACAGTTTGGTTTTTAACGGGTTTAAGACCGTCAAACGATTAACAATCGATGAGTTTATGAAGCTGACACAAGGCTATTCCGATAAATATCGTCGTGAGATGGAGGCTATTTACAAACCATTGATAGAAGAACAAGAGAAAATAAATAAAAGTGGCGTTGGTAAAGGACTTTTCAGATATAACCCTAACATCGGCTTTTTCGATCCGTTAAAAGCGCCCATCGAATTGATGAATCCCAACAATGAGAAGGATCGCAAACCCGATTGGGACGGCAGATAAACCATTATGCTGTAGCTTGATGTAGCAAAAGAACAATAAAACAACCTGAAGGAATGAGGTATGTTTGAGCGATATATCAAAGAGATGAAGGCCATCATGGCACGTGGTGATGATCAGGAAGCGTCGCTTCTTTCGTTGCTACACGCATTATTATCGTCTCTTCAGTCAGATATCGACATCATTCAACTCGAACAATATCACGCATTCCCGCTGCCCAATTGGCAAATCAAGCAACAAGATCAATGTATCGGATACATTGCATGGTTCTCTCCATCTGGAAATCTAAGCGAAAGGGAACCATGAAGGCTTTTCAACGGTTACGCCTGACTTTCGACAATCTTTTGCTGCTCAACTTTCATGAGTTTCGACTGTATCGGCATGGAGAATTACTGATCGGTGCGGAAATTCCATTGTCATCGCTAAGCCCGTTGGAAGACAAGGTAAACACAACATCGCAGCAATTCAAAACATTATTGACTGAATTCTTGCATTTCCGTCTGGAAGCAGCTTCATCGTCTCATCAATTGGCTTTAGAAGCGGCAAAACGTGCCCGGGTTCTTTCCGAATGGATTCAAGCAACCCTCGACGATTCAGGCACAACGATCAATGACCTTGCACCACTCTATCAAACGTTGCAAATCAACATCAATCCTTCGCTTACCAAACAACAGTTTGCCGATCAATACGCACAAGCCTTTATTTTATATTCCCTGCAACCATCGGCTTTTGACAATATCCGTCCGGCAACCGATCAACACCTTCCTTTGACTGCTACATGGTGGCCTGTTGTCGTCAATAGCTTTCAAAATACGTTATCTCAGCCATTTCAATTAATTCGTAATGAAATAGAGCAGTTGAAAGGAAGTAACTCGCTACAATCATGGTGGATAAAAACGATTGCCACGAACGATAAAGCAGATCCCGTACTTGACTTTTACAAAGCGTTTCGTGCTTCTTTTGATCCTACCTCGATGTTTCACAGAGGTATCGACAAAACCAATTATCCCTTAGCCAACTATATGGCAAGAGCTGTTCATCAACTATTGAAAACACAGTTGTCATGCCAAAATGGATTAGCCGACGAACGAATCAGAGTCATTCATCCGGCAAGTTCATTTTGTACACTTTCCATCGAGATGATGAAACTGGCGGTAAAGACATATATTGGTCAATATGGCATCAGAGGTCAGAATCAACTCTTTGAAAATCATATCCAACCTCATTTTATCGCTTTAGAACAACGACTTGACTTTTTTGCCTGGGGCGCTTTGAATGCCTCTTTTGTTGCCACTTCCAATTCATTGGGAAATTCCGGTCAACCTTTTCAACTTCTCCTTTCATCCCATTTTTTTCAGGATAGAACTGAGTGGATCAACACACCTGTTTATGCAGAATCCGAAAACACAACCCATCCTACACGGAAGGCGTTACAAGTCATCGTCTGCAATACTTTTCAACTGCAAGACACTTCTCCGCTGGGTAAACAAACAACATCGCTGATTCAAGAGTCGCAACCTGATTTGCCGGGATTTTGGGAAATCGGAGGAAAACGATTCCCGTTGTTACGCCAGACATCGCTTCACGAACCGATGGTTGCGACAATACGCGTTACCCAAACGCTTATGGTTCAACAAGGGCAGGGTATCAGTGCATTAATCGTACCCCAAAAGGTGTTGCATCACCCTGATTATAGAGGATTACGTGCAAGCCTGATTCAAACCATGAATGAAATTTACATTCTAAACTTACATGGGAGCGCGTTGCACGACGAGCATGTTCCAGATGGAAGTCAGGATGAAAATGTGTTTGACGAAGAACAAGGCGTGGCGGTTCTTTTTTTGATAAAAAGAAACGGACAGACAGATTGCAAAATATATCACGCGGATCTTTTCGGTGCACGTCGTGTGAAAGAGAATTGGTTAAAACACACGGATTTTGAACTATACAACTATCAGCCGATAAAACCGGCGTCTCCCCGTTTTGTCTTTTCCCCATACGATCTTTATGCAAAGCAAGCATATCAATCGTGGAAATCATTGGCTGAAATCATGCCATTGTACCAATTTGTCCCAAAAATAACAGAACCTTCCTGGATAGATCGTGATAAAGCACAGCTCATCGAACGGTTGCTCAATAATCAGCAAAAACAAACACACTTTGTCCGATTCGATGCGTTACAAACTGCAACAAAAAGCGCTTCCTCTTTTGAAAAAGAGATTATCCCGTTCGATGTAAAACCCTTTGAAGAACAATTCGTATATGTGCCTGAAAAGGGAACATCAACCGAATGTCAGCAAGCTGTACAACATTTCATCCATCCCAATTTGGCGCTGGTCATTTCTCAAAACACGTTGCGTGGAACAGGAGAGATGGCGTTTTCCGGTTTCGTTACCGCGCATTTCATAGCACAACCTTTCTTGTCCAATCGCCCTTCTATCGATGAATTTCTATTCCCGCTTCATCTGTTTGGGGGAACGGAACCGGAAAGCAAACAACCCCGACAAACCATGCTGTCTCTGTTTGAACCCGAAGAAACGTATCTTCAAAGTTCGTATAACATGGACAAACAATTGCTGAAACAATTAGCTACAAGTTATGGAAAAAAAGTGGATGCTGAAATGCTGTTTCATTATCTCTATGCCATTCTCTGGAGCAATCACTACCAGACAATCGCTGCACAACATCAAACCAACTCGTTACCCCGGATTCCATTCCCGATTGACCGATCTGGCTTTGATCAACTGGCTTTGAAAGGTCAACAATTGATCGCGCGCCATACCCTGCAATCTTTTTTAAGCAACAATGAAGATACCCCTCATTATTATGCAGTTGTCGATAACCAAAAAATAGAAACCTCCTATTTTAATGAAAAAGAAGCTCGGGTATATATCAATTCCACAAACTATATTGAGCCAATTACTGCTTCCCAGTGGCAATTTGCCATAGGAGATCATACTATTTTACCACAACTACTCACGGGAGGCACAATGGATCCGGCAACCGAACTCCGATTTTGCTCCATGGCAACCCTCATTGCCGACACCCTCAAACTAAGCGAACAAATTGATGGATTGTTTGATGAAGCAATGACTACAACCATCAGTTTCAGCGGATAATCGACTGTTTTTGAACATCAACTGATAAAATCATATTGAAAAAAATCTACCAAAACAGAATCCCATGCTATCCAAATTTCTTTCTAAAACCCATTTCACCTCGTTAGACGACTTCGTTCAAAACTTTCATATCAATGTACCCGAGAATTTTAATTTCGCTTACGATGTGATGGATGAATGGGCACGCATAGCTCCCGAAAAAAGAGCGCTTTGCTGGACAAACGACAAAGGCGAGCATATTGACTTCACCTTTGCACAACTAAAACATTATAGCGACATCACGGCTACTTTCTTTCAACAATTAGGCATTGGCAAAGGCGATATGGTCATGTTGATCTTGAAGCGACGTTATGAATTTTGGTTTTCAATCTTAGCCTTACATAAATTGGGCGCCATCTGCATTCCCGCCACACACCTATTGACAAAAAAAGACATTGTCTATCGATCAAATGCTGCCGACATTAAAATGATTGTAGCTGTTGGCGAACCGGAAGTCATTCAACATGTCAATGACGCTCTTCCCGAATCGCCAACTGTAAAACAAGTGGTTTCAATAGGCGGTATCTATCCTGACAACTGGCACAATTTTCAGGAAGGAATTCGTCGCTCAAAACCTTTTGAACGACCGGCACACATAAACACGAACGACGACATTTCCTTGCTCTATTTCACCTCCGGCACAACGGGAAATCCTAAAATGGTGATACACAATTTCACCTATCCATTAGGACATATTGTGACGGCTTCTTATTGGCAAAATTTGCATGAGGATAGTCTTCACTGCACGGTAGCCGATACTGGTTGGGGGAAAGCGGTATGGGGAAAACTTTACGGACAATGGATTGCAGGAGCAGCTGTTTTTGTCTATGATCATGACAAATTCGTTCCTGCCGAGTTGTTGTCCATTCTCGCGAAATACAAAGTGACATCCTTTTGTGCACCACCTACCATATTTCGTTTTTTAATTCGCGAAGATCTATCAAAATATGATATATCGGCTCTGAAATATTGCACCATTGCAGGCGAACCGCTCAATCCGGCTGTATTTGAAACATTCTACCAACTGACAGGCCTTAAACTGATGGAAGGTTTCGGCCAAACAGAAACCACACTTACAATTGCCACTTACCCATGGATGGAACCTAAACCCGGATCAATGGGAATTCCAAACCCTGCGTACGATATGGATCTTATCACTCCCGATGGACGCTCAGCTGAAGATGGAGAACAAGGCGAAATTGTATTACGTATAGATCGTTGGCATCCGGTAGGTCTCTTTATGGGTTACTACCGCGACGAAGCGCTAACACAAAGTGTCTATCAAAACCATCTTTATCATACAGGCGATGTTGCATGGCGCGACCAGGATGGTTATTATTGGTTTGTGGGACGTACAGATGATGTGATTAAAAGTTCAGGCTATCGTATCGGCCCGTTTGAAGTTGAAAGCGCTCTTATGACGCATCCTGCCGTAGTGGAATGTGCCATCACTGGCGTACCCGACGATGTGCGGGGTCAAGTCGTAAAAGCCACCATCGTATTATCTTCCGAATATAAAGAGAAAGCAGGAGAACAGTTGATTAAGGAAATACAAGAACACGTCAAGAAAGTTACCGCTCCTTATAAATATCCACGTGTCATTGAGTTCGTCGATGAACTTCCAAAAACGATAAGTGGTAAAATTCGTCGTGTCGATATTCGGGGAAAAAGCAACGACTAAACAAGCCGTTTGGATAAACACAAAAAAGAAAAGGGAACTCCTCCATAAAAGGAATTCCCTTTATTCATTTTTAGACTTGGAAAATCAGAATCCAAATCCTTCCACTTTGACTTCTTTCATTTTTCCTTTTGATGGTTTCTTTGCCCATTGCTGATCATAGTTGGCATGTACCACAATGGCTTTGGGACGAGCCGGACATGCGTACTCACAACCACCGCAACCAATACAGATTTCAGGGGTAACATGAGGAATGCGCAACCCATCTTTATAATCGACCATGCTTACAGCTTGTGTTGGACAATGTTCGGAACAGGAGCCGCAATCGGTATGATTTAAATACACCACACATTCTTCAAGTGTAAAATGCGCCATCCCAACCTGCGTCATCTGTTTTTCTTTCAGTGGCAAAGCAGTTAATGCACCGGAAGGACAAACATCCATGCAAATGGTACAATTAGGCTGACAAAACCCTTTGTCATAATACATTTTCGGCTGCATCAATCCCATCAACCCATAATCAAACACTGACGGTTTCAGCACATTCGACGGGCATTGGGTAACACACGCATGGCAAGAGGTACATTTCATATTGAAATGTTCACGTTTGCCTGCACCGGGAGGCATAATCGCCAATTTCTCGGTAGTGCTTTTTTTACTTTGGCCCATAGCAAAAGGTGCCATAACGATAGCGGTCGTACTTAGCGCAAGAAACTGACGCCTATGAGTATTTACCACTTTTTCGGAAGGCTTCTCCTGTTTGGATGGTTTCCGAATCCCGTTAAACTGATAACTAACTGCATCTTGAGTACACGATGTAAGACAATTAAAGCAGGTTACACATCGCGAATAATCGATCTCACTTTGTTTGGAATCAATACATTGTGACTTACAACTTCTGGCACAGACACCGCAATGAGTACATGCTGAATCATCAATCACAACACGAAACAATGAAAAACGTGAAATCAATCCGAGAAACGTTCCAACCGGACAAATCGTGTTGCAATAGAGTCTTCCACGCAAAAGAGACATGGTTGCAATGGTAATCAAAAAAATAGATGACACAACGATGGCAACTACAGACATACCGGAAGCAGTCACGGGTAATATGGAATAATTGCCCATGGCAAAAGTCTTATTTACAACAAAAGCGTTTAATGGAATCAATGCAGGGCGAACTAAATTTGCCAATACACGACCCATGTTACTATACGGATCAAGCAAAACAACCAAGGCTCCGCTCCCCAGTACAAATGAACCAATCGTCAAAATGAGAATGGAGTATCTCAACCAGTTTTTCGGTTTCGCGTATTTCAAAACCCGTTTTTGTTTGCGTTTCTTTTTCCCAGCGGTCAATCTACTAAAGAAATCTTGCAACACGCCAGCAGGGCAAATAACGGAACAATAAATGCGTCCAAAAAGCAAAGTCAAAGCAAAAATAAAAATCAAGACACCCCACAAACCGCTCAGTAATGCAGGCACGAATTGGATATGTAGGATAGCATTCCACTTTAAGGGTATCAGATGGAACACATCAATAAAGAAAAGCACGGTTGGTATAAACACTAAACATGCCAATACCACACGTGCCCATTTTAAACTATTCATTTTCATCAGTTTATCCTAAATAATTTCGATAAAGTTATATTTTAATCCGATCAATGCGCAATTTACTCAAATCTTCTGTTCCTAAATGTAAAGCCTGACCTTTAGAAATATGACCAACCTCATTTATATCCATCTTTTGTACTTGATTGAAAAATTTCACGGAGGCTGCATCAGCAGCAATAATATTGGGCGAAACAATCAGCGTCTTCAACAACGCGGTATCAGCAAGCGATTTACCTTGAGGTCCATTCTTAAACATAATACGGTAAGCATCAACAATGTTCAAAGCCGGACGCTTCTGAAAAGTACACACATCTGCTATACACTGCTGCAAATCAGTCTTATGAAAAAACTCCCGATCCCAAACAATGCCCATGTAATTCTTCATGGAAATGGTCATCTTAGCACCTCCATGATTTTTCAAGATAGGCATATTAAACCAAACATCACAATCGAGCAATGATTTGTGAATAGATGCTTGTTTCAATTTCACTCCTTGGGGTATAGATACTGTCCTATAAAAACTCTGATCATTTGCAGGAACCATAATTCCTCCAGCCGATTCTACCGCCTTTTTTATCCCACTATCCACATAACATCGGTCCCACTGATTACAAGTGTGATCAAAAACTTCTACTCGTTTAGCTCCGGCTGCATAGCATTGACGTACCATAGCGCCTACCAGATCGGGATTGGTATTCGCTGCTAAATCCGGCGTTTTGTCCCATCCAATATTAGGCTTAATGACAACAGTTTGTCCTTTTTTTACAAAAGCGTGAATTCCACCAAACTTTGCCAATGCCCGTTCTAACATTACAGCAGGTTCCCCACCCATGACAGCCACTAAATCCGGAGTTGATGTCACTGATACTTTGTTGTTTCTCAAAGCAGCTTCCAACTTGTCAAAGCGCAATGTCGAAGCTACTCCTGTCAATGCAGCTGATAAAAGAAAATCACGTCGTTTCATTGGTTCTTATTTTAGTTAATTTGTTACTCTTGGAAATATTCAAACATTTATACCTAAGTTCAAACACTGCCATTCTCTTGAACTTAAGCATCCATAAGCTCTACAAAAGTACAATGATAAAATGATATTATATGAGGAAAGAGGGTAGGATGGGCTTTTAAAAAACACTAAAGTCGAATTCAATCTCCACAAGGCACAAAAAAAAGGAGTGTTTCTCTCAAGATGAGAGCAACACTCCTTAAAAAGTGGCGGCTACCTACTCTTCCACCTTGTGG
>DAIDKM010000081.1 GCA_027450045.1 Paludibacter sp.
AAATGACAGTTATTAGCGGGACAGGACACTAGCCTGCGCATGCTTGCCCGAGCATGACCGCGACATGACATCAATGTAATCGACGGGATCTCCGGGGTGCCGCAGATGACACAACCGTCATCCGTCGGTCATGCTCCGGAAAGTATGGCGTTCCTAGCATGCGTTGCTCGGGGTGGACAGCGTCCCCTCCACAACGGTCCGCTCGGCACGACGTTACCGAGCGGAGAGTTCCTTCAAGAATCGAGGAATCCATGCAACGCTCGAACCAAGATGCGCTCCGCGGGGCTGGAATCGCCCGGCGCCGCTTTGTCCAGGGCCTGGCGGCCGGTGGCGTGCTGTTCGGCCTGCCCACGCTGGCCGCTCGGGCCCAGGGTCGGGCCGCGGCCACGCACACGGGCAGCGCCCCGGAGCTGCGCGGAACGGAATTCGACCTGGTGATCGCCGAGACCCCGGTGAACTTCACCGGGCATGCGCGCATGGCCACCACCGTCAACGGCTCGCTGCCCGGGCCCACGCTGCGCTGGCGCGAAGGCGACACGGTGACCATTCGCGTCACCAACCGCATGGCCCGCATGACGGCGATGCAATAATCATTTTTGTTGTATTTTTGCACAGATAGCGACAGAAAAGCCACTGATATTGAAGCAATCTAACCAGGTCTCATGTATGAACAAAACAATGGTGAATAAAATATCGAAATACTTCGAAAGCCAACCTATCGAAAAGGCTTGGGTTTTTGGTTCCTATGCCCGTGCCGAAGCAACAAGGGGAAGCGATATTGATATTTTAGTCAATTTCAGCCGAGATACAAAGATCACGTTGTTCAAATATATCCATATAATGAATGATTTGAGGACATTGACAGGCAAAAGAATCGATCTGGTGGAGGATGGTCAATTGCTGCCTTTTGCCAAAGAAAACGCCGACCAAGATAAAATCTTGATATATGAGAGAAAAACCAAGGAATAAAGAAAGGATAAATCATATTATTGAAGCCATTGACAATATCTTTGAATTTGTCGAAGGTAAGTCGGTTGAGGCATACCAAAAAGACAAGATACTCCGATTTGCCATCATTAAGAATCTCGAAATTATTGGAGAAGCTGCTTATCTATTGACGAAGGAATACAAAACAGACCATCCGGAAATTGAATGGAGCGAGTTGATAGGAATGCGTCATGTTTTGGTACATGGCTATTACTAAATTACAGATGAGGTTATTTGGGCAACGATTGAAACTGATTTATTGCCGTTGAGAGAAAGAATTTCTGTCCTTTTGTCGAAAGAATAGCTCCTCTTTACACAAGTTTAGCGAAGCATAACTAGAACTGAGCAATCACTTCGGGATGTAGCTTTGCTGTCAAAGAAAGGAAGTGGATTCTCAAACGAAATGAATTATCTTTGTATTTGTAAAATAATAAAAGAGTTCACTATGGCAATTATCTCCATGTTTTATGGCATCATTATTTCCATGTATTATTTGGACAAAAAACAGCATAATTTACCGCATATTCATGTGAAATATCAAGATGAGGAAGCTGTAATTTCCATCATTGACGGGCAGTTATTGGATGGTGCATTAAAGATAAATAAACTGAAACTTGTTCAGGCATGGATAGAAATACACAACGAAGAATTGATGGCAGATTGGACATTGGCCATAAATGGAGAAACAATATTCAAGATTGACCCATTAAAGTAATCAAGCAATGAATCCAAGAGTTATACAAGTTAAACCAGAAGAGAATTTTATACTCCTTATCACATTTTCAAATGGCGAGGTCAAAACTTTTGATGTGAAGCCTTATTTAAGCATTGGGCTTTTCAAAGAGTTACAAGATGTGAGTATATTCAACTCCGTGAAACCCTTTTTAGGTAGCATACAATGGGCAAATGGGGCTGACCTCTGTCCCGATACACTCTATTTGGAGAGCTATCAATCCGCATCCTAACCCGTTTATTTATTCGTAATTGCTATGATTCATCCAGAAGATCACGTAAAAAACTCCGACTTTATTACCGACGTTGTGATCGGTATGAGCGATGGCCTCACGGTTCCTTTTGCCTTGGCGGCAGGTGTCAGCAGCGCCGTCACAAGCAATCATATTGTCACTACCGCCGGCATCGCCGAGGTCATTGCGGGGTGCATCGCTATGGGTTTGGGCGGCTATCTGGCGGGGAAAACCGAGTGGGATCATTACAAGTCGGAAAAGGCCAAGGAGGAGTACGAAGTGGAACATATCCCCGACAAAGAGAAAGAAGAGATCAGGGAAATCTTTGCCGGATATGGGTTTAGCGATGCTTCGCAAGCTTTATTGGCTGAAGAATTAGCCAAAGACAAAACGAAATGGGTTGACTTTATGATGAAATATGAGTTGGGACTTGAAGAACCCGACCCGAACCGCGCTTCCAAAAGCGCCATCACCATCGGCTTGAGTTACGCGGTTGGTGGCATGATCCCTCTTTCTCCCTATTTTTTTACTTCTACTCCGGCTGAAGGGTTGCATGTTTCGGCAGCTATCACGTTGGTTTGCTTGTTTGTTTTTGGGTATATAAAAAGCAAGGTAACGGGGCAACCGGTTCTCTCGGGAGCTTTCAAGGTGATGGTGATCGGGGCATTGGCCGCCGCCGCAGCCTTTGTTGTAGCCAAACTCTTTTCTTAACCGCCCCAGCCGTCGCGATCGAGGTTACGGTAGTTGATGGCTTCGGCCACGTGATGCACCAACACCTTTTCGCTATCGTCAAGGTCGGCAATGGTGCGCGACACTTTTAAAATACGATCATACGCTCTTGCTGAAAGATTGAATCGCTGCATAGCGTTTTTCAACAAGGCCATCCCCGCTGCATCAATTACGGCATATTGACGCAACTGTTTGGAACTCATTTGTGCGTTGCAATAGACGCCGTTCAACTCTTTGAAACGTTCTTCCTGAATTTGCCGCGCTTTCATCACGCGGTCGCGAATGGCAATGCTCGGTTCCGGATGGGAAGCACTTGCAAGTTTATCGAAAGGAACGGGTACAATTTCGATCTGAATGTCAATGCGATCTAACAATGGGCCGGAAATGCGCCCCAAGTATTTTTGAATAGCGCCCGGCGAACAGACACACTCGCGGTCGGGATGGTTGTGATAGCCGCAGGGACAAGGATTCATCGAGGCTACCAACATGAAACTGGCGGGATATTCAATGGCAAACTTTGCTCGCGAGATGCATATCTTTCGTTCTTCCAAAGGCTGCCTCAACACTTCGAGAACGCTGCGTTTGAACTCGGGCAATTCGTCTAAAAAGAGCACGCCGTTGTGTGCCAACGAAATCTCCCCGGGTTGCGGGAAGGTGCCTCCACCCACCAAAGCAACATCGGAAATGGTGTGATGAGGATTGCGAAAAGGTCGCTGTGCCAACAAGGATACGTTCATGCTCATTTTTCCTGCCACCGAATGGATTTTGGTGGTTTCGAGCGCTTCGTGGAGCGAAAGCGGCGGCAGAATGGATGGAATGCGTTGCGCCATCATCGATTTTCCTGCCCCGGGAGGACCAACCATGATCAAATTGTGCCCGCCGGCAGCCGCTACTTCAATGGCACGTTTCACGCTTTCCTGTCCTTTCACATCGGCAAAATCGGCTTCAAAATGACCGACTTGCTCCAGGAATTCCTGACGGGTATCCACAATGGTCGGTTCAATCATTTTTTCTCCATTCAAAAAATCGAGTACCTCTTTGATGGTTTCCGCTCCGTAAATGGAGATATTGTTTACCACAGCGGCTTCGCGTGCATTTTGTTTGGGAACAATCATTCCCTTGAATCCTTCTTCGCGTGCTTTGATGGCAATGGGCAGCATTCCCTTCACCGGCTGCAATGTACCGTCCAAAGAGAGTTCGCCCATGATGAGGTATTTGTCTAATTCGTTGCAATGAATGGTTTTCGATGCAGCTAAAATGCCAATAGCCAACGGTAAATCGTAGGCCGATCCTTCTTTGCGAATGTCTGCCGGCGCCATGTTAATCACGACTTGATGACGGGGGAACTCAATCTTATTCACTTGCAGCGCTGAAATAATGCGTTGCTGGCTTTCTCTGACCGCGTTGTCGGGCAACCCCACCAAAAGAAACCGAATGCCTCGCGACACATTGACTTCGATGGTCACAATCGTTGCATGAATGCCATGAACAGCAGCCCCAAAGGTTTTGACTAACATCGTATAGGTAAAATTTGTGTTTTTATGCACACAAATGTAGCGATGTTTGCTTAAAACGGAAAACAAATTTCAGCAAAAAGGAATGTTTTTTATTCTTACTTTGTTTTTCCTGTTTTTTGAGTGCATCCGACCATCTGTTTTGCCATGAGGTTACAAGGGAGAACAGTCTGTTTTGTACATCAAAGGTTAAATTTTCGTTGTCAACAAACCTTTTGTCTCTTTTTCGTATTTTTCTCGTACTTTCGCTATTGTCTTTATCGTGAAATCTATGTTGACAGCCATCGAAATTCAAAAAATTATCAATCAGAAGATTGAAGCTATTTTTTATCCAACTGTACCTGCCGATTTGTATCAGCCGATTCGCTATGTTCTATCGTTAAGTGGAAAAAGGTTGCGACCAACGCTTGCACTGATGGCGTGCAATCTCTTTTCGGATGAGGTAGAACCGGCGATCGAAGCGGCGCTGGGAGTTGAGATATTCCACAATTTCACGTTGGTACATGACGATATCATGGACAACGCCGATAAAAGACGATGCCAACTTACGGTACATCGAAAATGGAGCGATAATGTAGCCATACTATCAGGTGATACCATGCAAATTCAGGCATATCAGCATTTGGCACAAGTACCCGCAATGCTTCTCCCAAAAATCTTGCAACGTTTTTCACAAACCGCCGTCGAGGTTTGCGAAGGGCAACAATTGGACATGGATTTCGAGAAAAAAACCGAGGTAACCCAAGAGGAATATCTTGAAATGATTCGCCTGAAGACAGCCGTTTTGTTGGCTGCCAGTCTTCAAATTGGCGCTTGGATTGGCGGTGCGACAGATCAGGAAGCTCAATTGCTTTACGAATTCGGCTCTTCGTTGGGATTAGCTTTTCAGTTGCAGGATGATCTGCTCGATGTATATGGTGACTCGGAGACCTTTGGGAAAAATATTGGTGGAGATATTGTGTCGAACAAAAAGACCTTTTTGCTAATTTCAGCAATGAATATGGCTACCGGTACATTAAAGGATACGCTTTTTCATTGGTTGAATGCAGATAGCCAGCAGCCTCAGGATAAAATTCAAGCTGTGACAGAAATATACAATAGGCTGGGAATAAAAATTCTCTGTGAACGTCAGATTGCGAGTTTTCATGCACGTGCTTTTGCCGCTCTTGATGCACTTTCGCTACCCGAATCGCGCAAAGCAACTCTCATTGATTATACCTCTTCGCTTATGCAACGCCAAACATAATAACCTCTAATCGACCACGCTATGCCTTACAGAAGATTACCCAATACCGATCAAGCACGTCTTCGCACACTTCGCGCCATAATCGGGGCATCTGCAACCCAACAAGGCGATTCAGTTGTTTCGTATAAATCCCAGCTTGAAGCCAAAACGTGGTTGCAAAACTTTGAACAAGCAATTTCGCTCTATCAGCAGATGTATGAACGGCAAATAGCTTCTAATAAAGATTTTCAAGAGGTGTTCCAAAATGCCAAGCTTTACCTCTCTCATTTTATGCAAGTGCTGAATATGTCCATCATTCGTGGTGAGATTAAAGCAGAAATCAAGCAATTATATCATCTTCCGACAAACGCTTCTTCCATGCCGGATTTTTCTTCCGCTGATGATTTGATTGAAGCAGGCGCACACATCATGGAAGGAGAGGCGGAACGCATTCGCCTAGGTGGCACGCCACTTTACAATCCGACCATTGCCAAAGTAAATGTGCATTATGATATTTTCAAAGAATATCGGTTGAATCAGCTCTCTTTGCAGCAAAATACCCAGCGTTACGCTGCTCAGGTGAATGCGATGCGAGAATCGGTTGATGCGCTGATAGCTGATATTTGGAACCAGATTGAAGCAACCTTTTTGTCACTTCCACCATATCAACGCCTTGAAACCTGCAAATCATGGGGGGTAATTTACTATTATCGTCGTGGAGAAGCGTTGTTGACACCTTCCGATGATCTTCCGAAGCCCCAAGTGGAAATTCAGGATATTGTTGTTTCAGAGGAGATTAAAATTGAGATTGAACCCGAATCAGCTTTACAGGAACATCTTTTGTTTGATGAATCCGAACGTCAGGAATTTGCAGCCTCCTCTTCAAAAATGCACACATTGCTTCAAAAGAAAAAGAGAAATCGCACCACTGCCCAATCATCTTTACTTTCGCTATTTTTCAATAATTGAATGGTTTCTCGAAATAGTCTATTCTGCTATTGGGGACTAACGATATCCCTAGTCGATTCTAAGAATTGAGTTGGGGTAGTATTTGCGTGTTTTTTAAATGCACGGTAGAAAGAAGAGCTTGTGTTAAACCCGGATTCAAAGCCTATCGCATCAATAGTTAATCTATTGCTCTTGTTATTATTTAGAAGGTCTTTCGCATAATTGATGCGATAAGAATTGACCAAATCAAAAAATGTCATCTCAAATCGACTATTAATTGTCAATGAGATGGTGTGAGAGCACGCATTTAAGTCACTCGAGAGTTTTGCTAGGTTTAGAGAGGGATTCAAATACGGCTTGTTTTGATCAAAATGATGCATTATCTTATGATAATACGATTCAATTTCTGCCTCATTCAGCTTATACCTGCTTTTCCCTTCATTTTCTTTTATCTCCTTTAATTCTTTGCATAAAGGTTCTTCAAAGTTCTGGTATTTTTTTATAAGTGGAATGTTTTCTTGAATGAAATGAGCATATTGGGGAGAAGAAAATACAGCATTATGATGGAATGCGTAAAAAAGTATATAGATGGATATTATGTTGATGATAAGTGGAATGAAAAAATATTCTGCGATTGGGTTTGGGAAGAGTAAATAGGCTACCATAAGTACAAAATTGAGAGATGTCAGCAACCATAATAAATTGCGGATATATCTTATTTTCAAACTTTCAATGTTCGAATATACCTCTCTCGCTTGTTTTACATGACGATGTATTTTTGCAAATCCAACGCCAAAGTACAGAAATTGAACGAAGCAAAATAGGTCGTTGACAAGCTCAACCAAAAATGGAAATTTTTCATGTGAAAACCCCTCTAAATAAACATATTGTTGTGAAGAATTTAGAGTGTAAAACTCAATTGCCGCGTACAAATTGATGAGGTTGATGAACAGCGTTAATAGTGTTAGTGGTGAAATCCACTTAAATTTTTCTCCTAGAATGTATATGATATATGCTAAAACCAATGGTGCATACAGAAGTGCAGTAGCTTGGAATAAAAAATAGACAAACGGAACACGGTGAAGATATCCCGTCTCAATCAAGATATTGTTGATAAAATTTAATCCAGGATCAATGATAATACATGCCAACAGCCTGTTTGTAACAGAATTGTTTTTCCTGAAAAATAGGATACTAAACAGGATAAGCAAAAGCGCTAAAGTAAAAATGTTAAAATTTAGGTAGAAGGAATTCATGGAGTATGAGAAAAATTGATTGTATTTGAGTTTTTCCAAAGAGATTATTGCAGTTGCTTGTTTTAATGCACAATATTAATCTATTTTGTTTACTCCTCCAATATTCAATGTGAAATTTTTCATTGATCAAAACAGATAGTTTGTTATTTGTGTAATTAATTGATAATGAACAATATGGTTTAGATAAATGATAACTTTCTTGCATTTTATTGAAAGTCGGAGACCGTTTTCGGGAAAATATCTTTATTTTGTGGCATCAAAATTATTCAACTAACATCAAACATTATCAATTATGAAACCACTATTTTTTGTTTTAAGCGTATTTTTTACGTTATCATTTTCGGAATGCATTATTGCTCAAACCAGCTCGAAAGATCCTGTTTATATTGAAATGATTAGTAATCCATCAAAAACAAGAAATTACACTATTGGAGTCTATCCAAAGTCTTACCAGTATGATGCTGACAAAAAGCATTCTTATCTCACAATGAAGATTAAAAATTCAGCTTCTGAGCCGCTGTCATGGTCAGAAAATAATCGCATTATTGTTGTACTTGCAAACTATGAATTAGCTTATAATTATCTGACTGCTGCAGAAAATGGAGAATATGCTTGTGGATATACAATTCAGCCAGATGTGGTGCATACTCAGATTCTATGTTTTAATAGAGAATTCTCAACAAGCGATATCAAAAGTGTTTATCTAGAAGTAGGGGATTCTTTTTTTCAACTCGTTTACCTCAAAAATGACGATTGATTATTAGATTTTTATATGGATTTTCAACCAATTCACACATCATTATTATGAGAATTAAAGTTATTTCTTTTGTCATTTTGGCGCTCATCTTTTCATTTTGCGCTATGCAAGCACAAAAGATGTCGTCTCAAGAAACGGAAATGTTATTGAAACAAACACAAATGCTCAATATTAAATATTACGATGCGTTGATTCGATTTGTTTTAACTTCAAATGACTCGTTATACAATGAAGC
>DAIDKM010000082.1 GCA_027450045.1 Paludibacter sp.
CAAGTCAAATTAGAAACCATTGTTTTTGACCAACTTGCGCAAGCTAAAGAAAGGAATAATAGCCCTATCCACAGTGATTTGAGTGAAGAAAAGTGCATTTGATTCATAGATTTAAATATCATTATAAATTACGTCATTAATTCTCTATGGTTAAATAAATGTATTTGAGCTTGTTATTTATTCATTAAAGAAGGGAAAACACAGGAAAAAATGAGTATTACCAGACCAACCACTAATAAAATAAGGGTTGTTCTCTTTGATCCTACCCATTCTTTGAGCATGATTCCCCAGAAATTGCTAAATAGGATGTTGAGCGACATCAAAATACTCCATGAGAAAGCCATCATAATACTTCCTTCCTGGAAAAAGCTTTTGCCTAACGCTAACCCGAAGAATTGTGAATACCAAAGAATCCCGGCTAACGCACAAAACAAGAGGTTGTTTACCAGTATCGAACGGGGAATTGAGATGTATTCTTTCAGCGTTTTATGTTTCACATTTTGAAACAGGCAATAAGCAGCGTTGGTGAGAAAACCTCCTATTGTGACCATCAACACAGCGGGTAACCCGGCATATAAAGCTTTTGTCCCGGCAGCAAGTGCAGCGGTTTTAATAGGCTCGGCTGCTTGTAGGCCAAGGCTGAAACAAGCGCTCATCACTCCGGCTAACAGTGCAACCAACAACCCTTTTCCTAAAGCAAAATCTTTAATGGCTGCTTTCTTCTGTTCTTCGGTCATGTTTTTGGCGCGTAAACTTCCTGCAAACCCAATGATGGCTATGCCTGCAATGGCGATACTCACACCAAGTAATAAAACTAATCCGGTACCGGAGAAGAGATTAGTACCTACCATGATAGCCGGTATTAAGGTGCCAAAAGCAGAGCAAGTACCAAGCGCTATGGATTGACCAAGTGCAACGCCAAGATAGCGCATGCTCAATCCGAAGGTTAATCCTCCAACTCCCCATAAAACGCCAAACAGCATGGCTTTCATGGCAGCTCCATGTCCACTCGAAAGAATAATGCCAAGACTTGAACCGTCGGGAACAGCTAATAACGCTCCAAGATAGGGGAAAAGCAACCATGCAAAGATTCCCTGAACAAGCCAGAAACTTTCCCACGACCAGTTTTTGACCTTATTAATAGGTACGTAGGAACTGGATTGTCCCATACTCCCGATTGCAATAATAATTAATCCGAAAATTGTGTTCATGATTGTGTATGTTACATTCTGAGTCTGTAGTCCTTCAATATGAATAGTATAGTCCAAAATAGTGTAACCTGAAAGTTACAAGAAGATTAGAAATCAAGGAAGTTAAATCTGTTCTATTCGTTATTGGAAACTCAAACAAATTACATTAGATAGAATATAGATTAAGAAAGAATTGATTTAAGGTGAATAAGCGAATTAGTTACGTTTGCTTGTTACTTGTTTTTCATATTTTGCTGTTTCCGAAATAAAATCAATACCAACCGGAACGTTATTTTTGTGACAAAAGTAGTCATAAATATCAGCCCAAGGTAATGCTTTGGCTTCTTCAAGTAATGCAAGACGTTCAAAGTATTGGTCATTTGCTTCGTACGCTCTCAACAAGTGAATGGGTTCGAGAAGCGCTTGCAATAAGGCTTTTTGTGTTGCACGCGCCCCAATTACATAAGCGCCGATACGATTGATGGAAGCATCGAAATAATCTAACCCGATGTTCACACGACTCAATGCGTTTGCGCGTACTATCTCTTGTGCCAGCATGATAACGCTATCGTTGAGAATGACAACGTGATCGCTATCCCAACGGACAGGACGGCTAACGTGTAACATCAATTCCGGCAAAAACAACAATAACGAGGATATTTTATCGTAAATTTCTTCCGTTGGGTGAAAATGTCCCATATCCAATGTTGCCATGATTTGATTTTGCACGGCATAGCCTAAATAGAATTCGTGCGAACCAGCCGTGAAACTTTCCAGTCCGGTGCCAAATAACTTACATTCTACACTGTCTTTTACATTGTCAAACTTATGAGCAAAAATCTGATCAAGCGATTCTTTCAGATAGGAGCGATAAAGGAAACGATCGACCGTTATGTCTTTTTGTCCATCGTGTACCCATAAGTTATGGCAAGCCTTGCTCTCCTGTTGTCGTCCCATTTCATCTGCAATGCGACGGCTACGAACGGTATGTTCGATCCAAAAATCACGGATTCCCTTATCACGATGTGACAACGTTTGATCGCCGCTTTTAGGATGTGAAAAGCTGGTGCTGTTGAAATCTAATTTCAGGTTGTTCGTTTTTGCCCAATCGATCCAACTTTGAAAATGCTCAGGTTCTATTTGATCACGATCGACTTTTTTTCCACCAAAATCACCATAGATGGCATGTAAGCTCAGACGATGATCGCCTGGTAGAAGCGCTTTCACCTTTTCAATGTCTTGACGTACTTCATCTATTGTTCTGGCTTTCCCCGGATAGTTTCCGGTAGCTTGAATGCCCCCTGAAAGCTGTGAATTCGTATTCTCAAAACCGGTAACATCATCTGTTTGCCAACAATGCAGCGATAAAGAAATGGCTTGTAATTGTGTTAATGCAGCATCCACATTTACCCCAATGGCTTCATATTTTTCTTTCGCGAAAGCATACTTCTGTTCTATGCCTGAGTCGTTTTTCATTTTCTTTCTATTTTTAAAAGTTATCATTTAATTCCGTCGTAAAAATAGTATATCTTTATTTTGCAACAATTGAAAGAATTGATACTTCACCTTTGTTTTTTGACATAAAAATGCGTCTTTAAAATGTTTCAGCACAACGCCTATGCTATTTGTGCAAATTGTTCTTATATTTGCATTCCAAAAAGGAGTTGATACCCATGAAAATAGAAACCAACAATTCGATAAAGCTCAAGTATCTCGTGACCACAGAGCGCGATTTATTATGGGGAATTACCGTTACTACTGTTGGTTTTCACCAGATTCACAAACACTTTGATGTCTATCCGCCACAAGTCGGCCATCCTGATAAATATTTTTTTACCCAAAAAGATGGTCGTACCCTTAACGAATTTCAGCTGATTTATATCACTCAGGGAGGTGGTAAATTCTATACTTCAAAGAGCGAGTGGGTTGAGGTCAATGAAGGCGACATTATATCAATAGTTCCTTCAAAGTGGCATAGATATACTCCGAATAAAGAAACCGGATGGAGTGAATACTGGATTGGTTTCAGAGGGTCATCCATGGATCAACGGTTACTCAATGGTTTTTTAAATCAAGAAAACAGCGTTTATAAAGTTGGCCTAAGAGACGAAATCCTTTCCCTTTATCAACAAGCCATTGAAGTAGCGACTAAGGAGAGCATTGCTTATCAGCAAGTGCTTGCCGGCATTGCCAATCATATTCTCGGGTTAGCGTTGGCGTATGACAAAGAGCAACAATTTGAGAATTTCACGGTGGTGCACATGACAAAGGCAAAAATGATTATTCGTGAGAATCTCTATGCCAAGATTACGCCTGAAGAAATTGCCGAACAACTCAACATGAGCTACTCATGGTTTCGCAAAACATTCAAAGACTTTACGGGTATTTCACCTGCTTGTTATATTCAAACTTTAAAAATGCAAGCCGCAAAAGATGCCTTGTTGTCCAGCAACCTATCCATCAAAGAGATTGCCTTTAACCTGCATTATGACAATGCAGAACACTTTTCCACCCAATTTAAAAAACACATTGGCCATTCTCCCAAAGAGTACCGCACAAAAAAAGGGAAATAGAGTCTCGCTTATTCTTAATGTATTTTCAATAATCGATTGAGCACTTCAGCTGGAATACGCAAGGCGGTTCCATGTTGTGTCCCTTTCGGAAAAGACACTTTGGAAGAAACATCTTCCCATGTTTTTCCATCTTTTGAACGTACTGCTCCGTAGATATGGTCACGATATTTATCGAAATAGACATAAATATATTTACCAACTAATAGAGGCGATGGCCCTTCTGCCCAATAGTTTCCGGTAATGGGTGGCGAAACTTTGACCGGAAAACCATTATTCAAAGAGAACGTACTTGTTACCCGGATGTTTTTTTGAACAGGTCTAAGCATCTCATTTTTTACGAATAGCAGGTATTGCCCTTTCCAGAATAAAAGCGATCCGTCAATAGCACTAAACGCCGGGTTGAAGAACAGTTTTGTAGGAGCAAAATGAATAAAATCTTTTGTGGTAGTGAAATATAAGCGGTGGTTTAACCCTTTCTCCGTTGCAGAATCGGGTGTTTCAGGATGTAAACCCGGAACAGTTGACGCCCAAAAAATATAATACTCTTTTGTTGCTTTATCGTAGAAAAGTTCAGGTGCCCAAGTATTTTTCGTGGTTGGTTCATACTCCATTACCGGAAGGTATTTTTGATCTGCCCAATGAACCAAATCTTTAGAAGATGCGTATCCAATTCCTTTATCCCACCAGCCACTTGTCCAAACCATGCGGAAAACACCATCGGGTCCTAATAGCAAGCTGGGATCACGCATCAAATGATCCTTCCCGACAATTGGTTTTAAAAAAGATTCTCCATTATTCAACGGAAGCCATTTCAATCCGTCGTAGCTATATGCCAGATGCAATCCGTCTTCTCCATTTCCTGTGAAATAAGAAAAGAGATAAGCTATCTTTGTGTTTGACCTGGCTGACATGTGGTTGCATGGTAACAAAAGTAATAACACGAACCAAGACAAATATTTAAGAACAGAAAAAGTTGATTTCATACAAAAATGTTTTATTTGTTTGATGACATATGGAACTCGTTCCGAACATCGGGACTAACTTCATAAATCAATTATGGAGTTAGCGTTTTGTTTTTACAATTTGTTTCGTAGCTATGGGTGCCAACTTATATACTTCACTACCTGCTAACAAGAAACACCCTAATCCATAATCTTCAAAATCAGGTATTTTGTCGTATCCAACTGGTTGTCCGTCTTTTGGTTCTTTCCCTGTTCCTTGCACATAACCGAGCATTCCATCAGGGTGTAACGACTCATTGGATAACCCGGCCCACGCTTTTGCGACAATGGGAAAATACACTTTACGATTAAGCCATCCTTGTCTGATGCCCCATGCCATTCCATATACAAACAGGGCAGTACCTGAAGCCTCTTTCCCTTTAAAGTAGGTGGAATCATGTAAGCTGACATTCCAGAACCCATCTTTACGTTGCAATGGAGCTAATGCCTTCATCATTACAAGAAACGTATTTTTGTACTCTTGATAACCAATGGCTGATTTTGGCATTATCTGGAGCACTCGTACCAATGCTGCTACAACCCAACCATTTCCTCGCGACCAATAACAATCTTTGCCATTCGGTTCTGTATAAGGCGGAACGAACGATTTGTCACGCCACCACAGTCCATCTTTCGGGTTAAATAATCCGCCGCCTTGTTGTGTCTTGGTGTACATATACATGTCATACATACGCTGATAATAGTGATCATCGTGATACATGACTCCCAATTTTGCATAAACAGGCATTGCCATTTGCAACGCATCAATCCACCACCAATCATCAATTTTAGTACCGGACAGCATGTTGTCAATCGAAGCTTTGATATTGGCAATTTGTTCTTTTTTATGTTGTAATTGATAAAGATCAATATAAGTTTGTCCACAGCATTGATTGTCGGCGCTACGCGTTGTTATTCCTCCGGCCAGATTCCATTGATGGCTTTCTCCCCATTGATCTGAATAATCCAAATAAACAGGCTTTGGATCTAAGCTGTATAATGCCATCAACCCTTCATAATAGACACCTCGTGTCCAAATATTACTTGGACGTTTTTTGTCAGTAATAATAGCCAGTCCAGGGTCAGCATATTTTTTCATAAAATAGCTGTTTGCTAGTTCCATCTTTTTGAGGACACTTTGTTTATTAGGTAGTGCTTGCGCAATACTAATTTGACAAACAGCTACCAAAGCAATAATAAAATTGAATTTTCGATTCATGATCAGTTATATATATAAAGGATTAATATGTTTGTTGATTTTCATTTTCAATCAACGTGTCTTTGATATTTCGACAATGAAACGTACGAAAGTCAGAAACATTTTTCAATGAAAAGAAAGGGGTTTGATTCGCTTTACGAATATTGAGATTGTCAAACGAAACACCTTGCACGTCGTCTAAAACTATTGAAGGACGCTCGTCTGATTGTTTATAATAGACATCAATGTTGTTTATCTGTAGGTTACCAGCATGACGAATATAAAAAGCAGCAGCAGGCAACTCTCCAAACATTGTTGGTTCTGGATAAGCGGTCTCTTTTTCAGGCACAATTAACGCTGCTTGTTCTTTAGTCCCCCCTCCTTTGTAATAGATTGAAATATTACTTAGTTTGATATCTTCCAGCGGATGTTCAGGCAACCCGCTAAATAAACAAACATAATGGGAATCGGCATTATAAACTCGAACATTATCAATAGAAACGCGATGTAATTGTCCTATCGGCGTACCTTTTGGACTACGCATCCGAGCGCCTAACCGTAAGAATATTGGAGAAGAATTTATGTCTGTCATAACAATATTTGAAACAGTAACATTTTCCAAATCACCACCATCTACAGTTTCCAAAGCTAAGCCACGGCAATGTTCAAACACACAATTTGTGATGGTGATATTATTAAATCCACCGCTCGACTCAGTACCTAATTTGATTCTGCCTACTGGAAATGATTGATCGGGCGCTTGATTTTGAAAATGTTGATAAGTCCCTTTCATCACTGAACCAAGATCGTATCCGCTGACATAACAGTTGGCAATTGTAACGTTCTCCGTGTTGCGAAAAAATCCCAACGCATACGTGGCTTTTAGTACAATTGCATCGTCATACGGTGAATTAACCGTGCAATTAGAAATGCGCACATTGCGACAAGCATCTACATCCAAACCATCCCGATTGGTATCAATGAGCAAATTATCGATTGTCATATTGTCAACGCCGGTTGCCAACAACGCAAAATGACCACAACGTTCCATCTTCACATCTTTAAGCACAACATTTCGGCATAATTTCAAGCTAATTGCTTTATTACCAACGCCTGGAATATGACTTTCTTCGCGTGTTAATCCTTGTCCATCAATCATGCCTTGACCGCAAATAGTGATATTTTCCAACCCAATGCCCCAAATGAGACTATTTTTCCAATGGCTGTGCCCAAAGTCCTGATATTGGCTATATGCGTTAGGTTCTATGGAGTCGAACCCTTCTGTTTGAGTTGGAAAAGCTGCTTTCAACACGGCTCCTGCATCTAATTGTAATGTAATATTGTTTTGCATATGAATAGAGTAGGAAGCATAAGTGCCTGCAGGTAACAATACAGTTCCACCTCCGGCTTTTACTGCTGCTTCAATAGCTTTATTAATAGCCGGCGAATCAATTGTTTCACCGTTACCTGTAGCTCCAAAATCCCGTACATTGTACCAGTTGGTAGCTTGCATCATAGTTGAAAAAAACATACAACATGTTAAAACAATCGTTTTTGTCTTCATAATGAAATTGATTTATTGGTTATCGCATTAAAGTAATACCCATTAGGCCGATAACTACGTCATTAGCCAATGTTTCAACTTTTAACTCTTTTAGTATCTTGCTCTTATTGAGTGGAACATCGAGAATGACTCCTGCACCTCCGTCAATTCGACGATCGGAAACGTTGGAAACCGGAGACTCGATGTAATCACCTCCATTTTTCTTTTTGGAAGTGTTTACGTCATACGATGTTTGTCTTACGGCTTTCTTTAGCAATTGACGACTCACAGCACCTGATTTAAAATACACGCGGAATGGGCGAGGCGACTTTAGTTGAAAAGCATAACCGTCTGTATAATAATCTTGTTCAATTGGACACCAGCTTTCAGGATTAATCAGTTGCAACGAATCGCACGTTCCATCAGTGTAAAAGATTTTCACCACTCCATTGACAAAATGGTTCTGCATGTAGTTGGTTGAACCTGCCATTAATAAATAAGCATGCGAAGCTGTTCCTTTCAATGGAATTATAATTTGATGGGGATAGTTATTCCACAAAGATGTGAAAGCTATATTTTTATGTGATGAATCGGAAGATGTTCGGAATGAAAATCCTAATGGTGTTGCAAAAATGTTATGAATGGCTGCTTTGCGAAATCCGCTATCATCAATGTCTGCCGAATCCAATGGATGGCACCATTCTCCCATTCCCTGCCAAGGTAGTTGTAGCGTAGTAAAAGGAGAGCGTGGCGACAAGTAACGATTCCGGAAAATCTGAGTTACTTTATCATTCATTAAGGTATCCATATTTATCATTTGATAAATAGCATAAGACTTGTTTTTCATATTCCAATTAATCAATGGAATAGAATACGTTATACCTTTGCCGGCCGATATAAGTAGTTTATTTGTTCCACATTGGGCAATTGAATCGGGTACGGTAATTACAGCAGAAGATGCATTTGGCTCGAGGGCAAAATGATACAGAAAATCAGGATCAGAATTAATTGTTAAGTTGCCTTTTACAAAAATATTTTGATTATTTTTGAATTTAATAAGA
>DAIDKM010000083.1 GCA_027450045.1 Paludibacter sp.
AGCGGGATGATCGGTCAATATTCGCAGGGGAATGAACCGAGTCACGAAATTGCCTATTTGTACAATTACGTGGGAGAACCTTACAAGACAGCCCGGCGAGTAAGACTCATTGCAGATTCCTTGTACAACGATACCCGCGAAGGCTTATGCGGCAATGACGATTGCGGACAGATGTCGGCGTGGTACGTATTCAGCGCGATGGGCATTTATCCCGTCAATGCGGCAAGTGGAGAGTACGAGATCGGGAGCCCGTTGTTTCCGAAGGTTACCTTGCACACAGGAAGCGCAAAGACAAAACCCTTTACCATTCAAGCAAAGAATGTATCAAACGCCAACAAATACATTCAATCGGCAACCATGAACGGCAAGCCGTACCCTTATTCATTCATTACCCAAAAGCAGATTGAACAAGGCAGCACGCTCATTTTCAACATGGGTGATAAACCCTCGAAATGGGGCACCCAAGCAAAGGATTGTCCGGTGTCGAGGATATCACAATGAGTAAATTAAAATCCAATTAAAGCATCACGCGTCAATGATAGAGGCTATCGCTTTGACTTCAGTTGGGGGTAAATTGGGTCTACTGAAAACGCTTAAAGTGTTTAATGTGATTAGCCTTCGGTGAAACCATTGGATCGTGAGTGTTTCAATTCCGCTGTTTCCTCCAAATCCCCATTTCCCCACAATGGGGATTTGGAGAAAATGAGGATTTTGGGGAATCATTCCCTGATAGTTCGCTCATTGGATGTATCCAAATATTGGGCCAATTAATGTAAAAGGATTAATCCAAAGAGTGAAGGGTGTTTATTTGTTAAGTACAGGGGTTGAAATGCCATCCGTTACTTCTTAGTGGGGGAATTCAGAAAATAATAATTTCTTTATCAATGTAAATATGCCTGTTTATCAAACTTTTGAAAGATCTGATTTGTTTGATCCCGTTTTTAAGATAGAATTGCAATAGAAATACAAATGTGTTTTGATAATTATCAAAAATTGATTGAAAAACAATATAATTTTACCATGAAATATTATTTTCTGATTTTTATTTTCTGTGGCTATTTTCTGCATGCTTTTGGTCATCAGGAATATGAGTTGAACGAAGGATGGCAATGCCAGAATATTAAAAAGGTACATGCCACCGGAATACAACTCAGTCAAGTTTCCTTTTCGTTAGATCATTGGTTATCGGCAACTGTTCCTGGAACTGTGCTAACAACATTACTCAATGACAAACTGATTCCAGACCCATTTTATGGCATGAATAATACCAAAATTCCTGACATATACAATGTTGGGCGTGATTTTTATACCTATTGGTTTGTGAATGATTTTCATGAATCATATCCACAAAAGGATGAACAGGTATATTTAAACTTTCGTGGAGTTAATTATGCCTGCGATATTTTTTTGAATGGACATAAAATAAACGCACAAAGACATTACGGTATGTTTTTGAGACAGTCATACAATATCACGTCATTGCTTGCAAAAGATGAAAAGAACCGTTTGGCAGTCATTGTGTTTCCTCCTGATCCGGTTGGAAATCCCAATGGTGGTCAAGGTGGTGACGGAACGATAGCCAAAAATGTTGCAATTCAATATCCGGCAGGATGGGATTGGATACAACCCATCCATGATCGCAACACCGGCATTTGGGATAAGGTGACGATTGAGAAAACACATGGTATTTTGCTCGAAAATCCACATATTACCACCCTGGTACCCGGCAAACGTTTCCCAAATTCAAAATCACAAGAACCTGCTATAATCAAAGCTTCCATTGATTTAGAAAATCCATCAACCCACACTATAGAAGGTATAGTTCAATATAACATCGATGGTCAAATTGAAAATCAACATGTTAATATTAAACCATTAAGTACTGTTCATATTAAATTCCCTGATCTTACTTTTCTCTCGCCAAAATTATGGTGGCCAAATGGTTACGGAAAACAACCCCTTTATGTCGTGATGTTTCAATTTGTTTCTGTGAATGGACAAGTCTTGGATCATGAAACAATAAAAGTCGGAATTAGAGAAATACAAACACATTGGAATAATCATACTCGTAGTATGCAGATAGCCGTCAATGGACAAAAGATATTTATTAAAGGAGGAGATTGGATTGTTTCAGATGCCATGTTACGATTAAGTCCCGAAAGATATGATGTCGAAGTCCGTTTTCACCGCGATATGAATCTAAATCTTATTCGTGTGTGGGGTGGTGCACTAACAGAAAGACCTGAATTTTATAATGCTTGCGATAAATACGGATTGCTGGTATTTCAAGATTTTTGGTTTTCTGGAGACTGTAATGGACGATGGATTGATCCTATGAAAAAAGAAGATCAATGGACTCGTAGAAATTATCCTGATGATCATGCTTTGGTGTTAACCTCCATGAAAGATCAAATCCGGATGCTTCGCAACCACCCTTCGTTGGCTTTCTGGTGTGGCGGAAATGAAATTACACCTCCAAATGATGTTTTGAATCAACTGGAAGATTCTATTTTGCCAAAATTAGACGGGACACGTTACTTTTTCGAATACTCCAATACAGATAGCATGTCCTATAATTCATTAGGCGGCAACGGCGATGGCCCCTATGGCATTCAGAATCCTGATCATTTTTGGAATTACCGGACTTTCCCTTTTAATTCTGAAGTAGGCTCTGTAGGAATGGGTGATTATGCATCACTTGAACGCTTTATTCCAAAAAAAGACATGGTGATTCCCATAGAAAACAAAATTGATTCTGTATGGGAATACCACAAATATATTGGTTATGATGGTCAAATTGAACATTATGGTAAGCCTGCAGATTTAAGACAGTTTTGCGAAATGGCCCAATTGGTCAATTATGATCAATATCGTGCTCTGGCAGAAGGATTTAGTTCTCATATCTGGGATTGGTATACTGGATTCATTATTTGGAAAACACAAAATCCTTGGACTGCGTTGCGTGGTCAAATGTATGACTATTATCTCGACCCAAATGCGGGGTTATATGGTTTACGGTGTGGTGCCGAACCGTTCCATGTCATGTGCAATCTTTCAAATGGCATGGTGATGGTTGTCAATAACAAGTTCAACCCTTATCGAAATATCATGTTAAAGATAATTACCATTGAATTGGATGGCAAGATAAATCCGAGTAATACCCAATTGATTTACGTAAGCCCATCTTCAGTACAATCTTTCTTTTCTGTCGAAGATCAGCTTGAGGCATTGCGTCGTCATGGAGGTGGGTTTCTTCAATTGCAATTGATTGACGAAAAGCAAAAAAATCTTTCTGAAAATCTCTATTGGATTTCGGCAAGTGATGGGAATTATTCAGGTTTGACAAACATGTCGACGGCAACGATTCATTTTACCACAAAGCTTTTGTCAAATCAATCCTTTGATGTAACATTGTCTAATCCGAGAGAGAATCCGGTGGCGTTTTTTATACGACTTTCTGTGATTAATCCAAAATCAAGGCAGAGAATTTTGCCGGTGTTTTATAGCGATAACTACATATCTATTTTACCAGGGAAAACAAAACGAGTGCAAATTTCGTCAAATAGTTCATTAAAAGACGGTGTATTAACAGTATCAGGTTGGAATGTAAAGAGGCAAGAGGTGAAAGTTGGATATTGAGACTTTCATCTTGTGAGAGTGATAATTATGTAAGTATTTGTTCAATCAAATTGAAATCAGCATTTTAATAATTTAAACAATATGAAGACACGATTTGTGACAATGTTCATGGCAATGCTATTTGCTTCATTTATGCTCTTTGGGCAATTGATCACCGAACCAAAACGGTTGCAAGATATTCAACGCATGCTTAACGTACAAAAAAAATTGACGGCAAAAAGCGCAACAGATATTTGGCATTATTTACAAAAGCCTATGACACAAGATGAAACACAGGCAATACGCTTTTTTTATGCTTATATGCCTTTGAGTGATATGGCCGATTATGCCCCGTCATTTTTTGATGAAAATGTGAAGCGAAGCTTAGAAGCTCGTCTTGACATGCCATGGGGGAAAAAGATTCCCGAAGATATATTTTTACATTTTGTATTGCCTTTACGGATTAATAATGAGCATCTAGATTCTTTTCGGTTGAAAATGTATCCAATATTGAAAGCTCGCATTCAAGGGTTAGACATGAAAGAAGCTGCTCTTGAAATCAATCACTGGTGTCATGAAAAGGTGACATATAGAGGTACCGATGACCGTACCAGTTCGCCATTAAACACCATGAATAAATCATTTGGTAGGTGTGGAGAAGAATCTACTTTTACTGTGGCAGCTTTACGAACGGTAGGAATTCCAGCCCGTCAGGTTTACACACCCCGGTGGGCCCATTCAGATGATAATCATGCCTGGGTCGAAGTCTGGGTTAATGGGAAATGGCATTACATGGGGGCTTGTGAACCATCTCCTGATTTAGATATGGGTTGGTTCAGCGAACCTGTAAAACGAATTATGTTGGCTGATAGCAGGGCGTTTGGACGTTATTATGGAAAAGATCAGGTTGTTGTCGCAAATGATCGTTTTTCAGATCTTAATTTGACATCTAATTATGCCCCAGTAAAAAATATTATTATAAAAGTGAGGCATGTTGACGGAACACCTGTTGATAGCGCAAAAGTTGAGTTTAAACTTTATAATTATGCTGAATACTATCCGATAGCAACCACGTATACGAATAAATCGGGTCAGACTCATTTGTCTCTTGGATTCGGAGATATATTGATATGGGCATCTAAAAATGGAAAATTCGGTTATGCAAAACTATCAGTGCCAACAACAGGATCCCTCTCGCTTGTATTGAATAAAACCAGCTTGGATAATGTTACCGATGATTATTATATGGTTCCGCCTCCTGCCCGAAAAGTGATTTCCCATGTTACGCCACAACAGGAAAAATACAATGATCTGCGACTGGCACACGAAGATTCGATTCGGAATGCCTATATGGCAACGTTTAAAGATTCACTTTGGGCTAGCGCTTTAGCACAGGAACTACATCTTTCCGCAGATACTGTCGTTGGATTTATTCAAAAAAGTTATGGAAACTGGGCGCAGGTGGAAACTTATCTGAGCCAAGGGACAAAAATTTCCAAAAAGTATGTCTTGACCATGGCTGCCCAATTGTCTGACAAAGACTTTAGTGACTTACGGGCTTCTGTCCTGATTAGTCAACTCTGGTATGCTGTCAGATCTGAAGGTCGCGAATCGGGTATCGGTGAAAGTCAATTTGTCCGTTATGTGCTCAACCCACGAATTGCAACGGAGAACTTGTCTTCTTGGAGGAGCTTCTTAGCTAATAAATTTGGTTATGATATGGCTTTAAAAACGCGTGAAAATATAGTTATACTTATCGATTGGATAAAAAATAACATTACGATCAATGATAACGCTAATTTGTATTCCCATTCTCTTATTTCACCTGAAGGTGTCTATATGATGCGCCTTGCTGATACTAAATCTCGCGATCTCTTTTTCGTGGCAGCATGTCGTACATTTGGAATTCCCGCTCGACTCAATCCAGAAACAAGTAGGACTGAATATCTAAAAAACGGCAAATGGGTACGTGCAGACTTTTCAAAACAGGTTTCAATTAAACCCGTTTTGGGAATTTTACATTTGGTCAATGGAAATAATCCTGTGGTACCTCAATATTATCTACATTTCACCATTGGTGTACTACGTAATGGCACTTACCGCACGCTTGATTTTGATGAAAATAAGAAAGTGACCGATTTCCCACAAGATATGCCTCTTGATACGGGTCATTATGTTTTAGTCACAGGCAATCGGTTAGAAGATGGTTCTGTACTAAGTTCATTGAAGTATTTTGTGATTAATCCACAACATAAGGTTTCTATAACAGTTCAGCTTCGTCAACCGAAAGATTCTTTACGTTCTTCTGGCCAGCTGAATTTAAATTCTTTATGGATAGAACCCTTACATAGCAAAATCAAGGTTTCATTGAGTTCCATTTCGCATGGTGAAAGTCTTATACTTATTTTGCTTCAACCTGATAGTGAACCTTCAAAACACATATTGAACGACTTAGGATTGTATACAAATTATTTCAATCAATGGAAAGGCGCGTTTGTTTTTGCAATGTCAAAAAATAATGTATCACAATCTAACGTGCTTGAATCTTATACATTGCCCGAAAATCGTTTCTTTGGTGTTGATGTTTCTAGCAACATATTAAATGCAATATCCGCTGTATATGGAAAGGAATTGAAAAATGATTTGCCACTCGTGCTATTAATTAACAAAGCGGGTAATGTATATTATTTCTCGTCAGGGTATAAAATTGGAGTTGGAGAACAGCTGATTAAAATAAAGGGACAATAGTGTTTTCGCTTATAAATTGTATTCAACCAAAATTGTGTTTGAAACTATATAGTAAAAAGATGTCGCATTTATACGAAAATGCACTTTAGCTATAGGTGCCTTTGACCAGAGCAGCTACCATCAATAATAATAGAAAGTTTTAATGAAGCTTCATTCTGATCTTGACAGGGAAAACATTGACTAAACTAAGTGAAGATTGCATGATATGTTAGTATAAAAATCTTGTTTTTCAGTGTGTTAGTTTATTAAGGCGTTGATCTTGGTAGTTTCTCGTTGAAGGCTGTCTTTCTTGTAAAATAGAAGGGCAGCTTTCTTTTTGGTGTAGAGTACAAAGATCATGTTATGAATTATTTCTGCATGGTTACTCTAAATTTCTTACAAACTTCCTTTTTTCATAAAAAAAATTTCTATCTTTCGCCTATCGAAAAAGCCATGATTTGATTTAGTATATAACAATTTATATACTTAATAATCAGTGATATATCAGTAAGGCGGCAATGAGTATTGATTCATTATTCTAAAATTAAATACGTATGGAAAAGATCACAACAACAGAAGTCGTCAATTGGGCGAAAGATTTTCTGTCAAAGTCGGGAAAGGAAATCACAGCAGATGAATTGAAGGAACAAAAAAAATATGCCATTCTGATTCAAAACCCGAATGACAAAACGTTGCTTTCCAAATTATTAGATGAGTCGTCTCAAATACATGATAACAAGAAATTGGCGTTACGAATGAAAGTGTTGTTTGAACGATATGGTGTCCCCGAGTTTTTTAGTTCGACGGATGCTTTTCTAATTCAACTTTATACTGCTTTTGGATATTGGTTTGATTTTATTGCCGTTCCTATCTTTAAAAAGAGATTACGTTCTGACACCGCTAAAGTGATTATTGACGAAAAACCGTCTTTATTAAACCGTCATTTGAACCAACGTCGTCAGCAAAACATTGGTCAAAATATCAATTTATTAGGTGAAGTGGTTTTGGGTGACGGCGAAGCTAATCATCGTTATGTTCATTATTTAGATGCGTTGAAAGATCCTCAAATAAACTATATTTCCATCAAAATATCAGGTATTTACGCTCAAATAAATGCACTGAACTACGAACAAAATAAATTGGATCTTTGTGAACGATTGACGCGGATTTACCAACAATCTATTGATTATCCTTATGTGGATGAAAAAGGAGTGGCTGTTCCAAAATTTGTGAATTTAGATATGGAAGAGTACAAGGATACCGAACTGACTTTGGAGGTATTTAAAACGGTGCTGTCGCTTCCTCAATTCAAAAATTACACTGCCGGTATTGTTGTACAAGCTTATCTGCCGGATGCCTGGAACTTTCAAACGGAGTTGCTCGAATTTGCGCATCAACGTGTTGCTGACGGAGGCGCTCCACTCAAAATGCGTTTGGTGAAAGGAGCAAATCTTCAAATGGAATCCATTATATCGTCGCTTAAAGGGTGGGAAAATCCGGTTTTGAGAACAAAAGTAGAGGTGGATGCCAATTATTTGCATATTTTAGATCGTGCTTTGGAACCTGACAACGCGAAAGTGGTTCACTTGGGAGTTGCATCGCATAATTTTTTTAGCATTGGTTATGCCGATTTATTGAGCAAAAAAAACGGTGTGCAAGAATGGGTAACTTTCGAAATGCTGGAAGGTATGGCAAATCATTTGCCACGAGTCATGCGTAGTTTGGGGAAACAGATTATTCTCTACACGCCGGTTGTGAAAAATGAGCATTTCTTGAATGCTGTTTCGTATTTGGTACGCCGCTTGGACGAAAATACAGGGGAAGATAACTTCCTTAGTTATTCATTTAATCTTAAACAGGATAGCAAGCAATGGAATTTCCTGAAACAACAATTTATTGAAGCGTTTGAGTTGAAGGATAAAATGGAGGCAAAGCCATTTCGCATACAAAACAGAAATTTACCTGCTCAACCAACTGGCGATTTAGAAACTTTCAAAAACGAGCCTGATACAAATTTCGATTTGAGACCCAACCGTCTCTGGGCAGATAGTATTCGGAAAAACTGGAAAAAGTCGCCAAAAACAAACCCTTACCAAATCCCTATTCAAATTGGTGAAAAAGAGGTCAGTTCGGAGAAAAAACATCGTTATTTCGATCGTAGTCAAAATGAGGAAGTGTGTGTTTGCGAAGCCAG
>DAIDKM010000084.1 GCA_027450045.1 Paludibacter sp.
ATCCTAACCCAACCCACACTTTTCAGCGATTTGAACGAAGAGGAACAAACCCTGCTGACCATTTTGCGCAAAAGCGATGGTATTCAAATCAACCAACTTACTTTGCAACTCAGCTGGCCGGTCGAAAGATTATTTTCGCTGCTGCTCGAAATGGAATTCAAAGGATTAATTCGTTCGCTACCCGGCAACGTTTACAAAGCCAACACATAGAAAACGCTGTTTTGGTTATAAAAATCATTTTGTACCTTTGTTTCCCTTACAAAAAGATTCTTTTCGACTACAAAAGAACGATTTATCAATGAATGAATCAGTCACTCAGTATCGTTTTTTCTTTTAATTCCATTTCGCATGATAAACGAAACAACCATCGGAGCAAAAATCAGCGCCATTCGAGAAAGCAAACAAATCACACAAGAAGTATTAGCAGAACGTTCAGGACTGTCAGTTGAACAAATCAAAGCCATAGAAGAAACCAATTTGATCGGTTCGTTGTATGTTCTGTTGAAAATAGCACGGGCATTAGGCGTGCGCTTGGGAACCTTTTTAGACGACAGCGTAACGGAAGCGCCTACCATTGTCAGAAAACAAGAAGCGGCGCCCACCATCAGTTTCTCTACCCAACAAGCATCCAATCATCCTCATTTACAATTCTACTCGTTAGCCGGAGGTAAACCCGACCGTCATCTCGAGCCTTTTCTCATCGACGTTCTGCCGACTGAAGAACAAATCCTTATTCCATCGTCACACGAAGGAGAAGAGTTTATCTATGTGCTTTCGGGCAAAATCACAGTGCGTTACGCACAAACCACCTATTCGTTGCAAGCGGGGGATAGCATCTATTACGATTCCATTGTTTCGCACCTGATTTTTTCCGCCATCGACGAGCCTGCCAAAGTACTGGCCGTGGTGTACACTCCCTGCTGAAACAATTCTCAAACACAAACAACATGGCATCCGAAGCTGAATTGACGACTGCCTCGCTCACGGCAATACGAAGCAAAACCATTGACATTGTCCTCCTGCCCTGGGGCGCAACCGAGCCGCACAATCTGCATCTACCCTACGGCACCGACACTATTTTAAGCAATGACATGGCAAAAGAAGCAGCACGTAAAGCTGCTGAGAAAGGTGTGCAAACCATGATTTTACCGGCAATACCTTTGGGATCGCAAAATCCGGGACAAATTGATCAACCGCTTTGCATCCACGCACGTTATGAGACACAAAAAGCCATTCTCACCGATATTGTAGCCGCTTTGAACCGGCAGCATTTTCGCAAACTTATCCTCATCAACGGACATGGAGGAAACAGTTTCAAGAACATGGTGCGCGATTTAGCCGTTGACTTTCCTGCTGTCACCCTTGTAGTGGTCGATTGGTTTGCGATTGAACCACAATCACCCTATTTTGAAAATCACGATGACCATGCCGGCGAAATGGAAACTTCGGTCATGCTCCATTTTCATCCGGAATGGGTACTGCCATTGTCGCAAGCCGGCGAAGGAATCCTTACCCCTTTCAACATTCCCGCACTTAACGAAAAAACAGGCTGGACACCACGTCATTGGAATCGTGCTACCACCGATACCGGTATTGGCAATCCCAAAGCCGCAACCGCAGAAAAAGGGAAACGATACGTTGACGCAGTGACCGACAAAATTGCAGCGTTATTGGAACAAATGGCCGCCAACGATTTGTATTCCGATCAAACTGAATAATCATCAACCAAAAGCATCCTGTTTATTTATGAATCAACTTTCTGAAAAAACCATTGGCGAATGGTTAGAGTATTGGGCTGAAGAAACGCCTGATAAAGAGTTTATGGTCTATTCCGATCGTAATTTACGCTTTACATGGAAACAGTTTAACGAACGCGTGGATACGTTAGCCAAAAGCATGCTTTCGTTGGGAGTTCAGGCAGGTGATCATGTGGGCGTTTGGGCACAAAACGTTCCCGATTGGATGACAATACTCTATGCTTCTGCTAAAATTGGCGCGGTCACGGTCACGGTAAACACCAACTACAAGCAACATGAATTGGAATATGTGATTAAAAATTCTGACATGCACACGCTTTTCCTGACCAATGGCACATTCGACAGTGATTACATTGAGATGATATACAACATCGTACCGGAATTGCGCACCAACCAACGGGGGCATTTAACCAGCGAAAAATTTCCCAAGCTAAAAAATGTCGTATATATTGGACAAGAAAAATTTCGCGGCATGTATTCCACTGCCGAACTTCTGTTGTTAGGGAAAAACCTCGAAGAACAGCCGCTGCTCACCGTGAAAAAGGTCGTCAACTGCCACGATGTAACCAATATGCAATACACTTCTGGGACAACCGGATTCCCGAAAGGCGTTATGCTTACCCATCACAACATTGTGAATAATGGCTTGTTCACAGGTGAGAATATGGCATTTACACAAGAAGACAAACTTTGCATCTGCGTACCATTATTCCATTGCTTTGGCGTGGTACTGGCCGCCATGAACTGCCTTACCCACGGATGCACACAAGTGATGGTGGAACGATTCGATCCATTGGTTGTGTTGGCATCCATTCATAAAGAAAGATGTACAGCGGTTTACGGCGTACCAACCATGTTTATTGCCGAATTAAATCATCCGATGTTCGATCTTTTCGATATGACTTCACTTCGCACAGGCATCATGGCCGGTTCGCTCTGCCCTATCGAACTGATGAAGCGCGTCTCCGACAAAATGCACATGACCATCACCAGCGTTTACGGGCTTACTGAAACCTCGCCTGGAATGACACAGACCCGCATCACCGACTCATTTGAAGTTAGAACAACAACGGTAGGCAGCGATTATCCGTATGTGGAAGTGCGTGTCATTGATCCGGAAACCGGCAAAGAATGTCCTGTCGATGTTCAAGGAGAACTTTGCTGCCGGGGGTTCAACGTGATGAAAGGGTATTACAAAAATCCAGAAGCCACCGCCGAAGTAATCGACAAAGATGGGTTTCTGCATTCAGGCGATTTGGGCGTGAAAGATGCTGATGGAAATTACCGCGTTACCGGTCGCATAAAAGATATGATTATTCGTGGCGGCGAAAATATTTACCCACGCGAAGTGGAAGAATTTCTTTACCTGTTACCAGCCATTCAAGATGTACAAGTGGCAGGTATTCCATCCGAGAAGTACGGTGAAGAAGTGGGAGCATTTTTCATTCTGAAAGAAGGAGCTTCACTCAGCGAAGAAGAGATTCGCGATTTTTGCCGTGGAAAAATCTCACGACAAAAAATCCCGAAATATTGCTTCTTTATCGAGCAATTCCCCATGACAGGAAGCGGAAAAATTCAAAAATACAGATTAAAGGAAATCGGACTGAATATCTTGAAAGAACGAGGCGTTGATGTGATTTAATCACATCAATTGCCCATTTCAGAAAGAAATTTAATACGTACCAATCGTACTTCTTCTTCGGTAAAATCTTCTTCTCCCAATTCGCTCATGGCATCTGTCAGATCATCCGTCTCCGCTTCACGAAAATATTCGACAATAGAGCTAATATGATCATCATCCATTATGTCATGCAAGAAGTAATCGATGTTGATTTTTGTACCTGAATAAACGATAGCTTCCACCTCATCCAAAAGTTCTTCGAAATCAAGTCCTTTCGATTCAGCTAAATCGTCCAATGCCACTTTGCGATCGATTGCCTGAATAATGGCCACTTTAAGCTTCGATTTGTTGGCAACCGTGCGAACGCGCAAGTCTTCAGGTCGTTCAATTTCGTTCTCATTAACATGTCGTTTAATCAAAGCAAGGAAAGACTCGCCATATCGTTTAGCCTTGCCTGCACCCACTCCGGGCACGTTTTGTAACTCATCCATCGTCACCGGATACGTAGTGGCCATAGCCTCTAACGAAGGATCCTGAAAAATAACAAAGGGAGGCAATCCAAGCTGTTTCGAGAGCTTTTTCCGCAAATCGATTAACATCGAATAAAGTATCGGGTCGACAGCGCTGGTACCGGCGCCTCTTAAAGGCACTTCTTCCTCGTCTTCTTCGAAATCATTGTTCTTTACCACAAGAAATGAAGTTGGGCTTGTCATATATTTTTTCCCCTTGGAGGTAATTTTCAGCAACCCATAATTCTCGATATCCTTTTCTAAGAAACCGGCTAACATTGCCTGACGAATAATGGCTTCCAGAAAATTGGAATCTTCATCTTGTGCAGTGCCAAACTGCTCGGTTTCATTATGATGATACGATTTAATATCTTCTGTTTCAACACCACGGAGCACATTGACGATGTAATCCGACTTGAATTTTTCTTTCAGCAAACTAATGGTTTCCAAAATCAAAAGAAGCAATTCTTGTACTTCTATTTGTTTTTTAGGGTGTAAACAGTTGTCACAACTTGCGCAATTTTCCTCCATATATTCTTCTCCAAAATAATGTAATAATACTTTCCTCCTACACACAGATGTTTCGGCATAAGCCTGAGTTTCGAGCAACAATTGGCGACCAATTTCCTGTTCAGCTATGGGCTTGCCCTGCATAAATTTTTCCAGCTTCTGTAAGTCTTTCGACGAATAAAATGCGATGCAAATTCCTTCTCCTCCATCACGGCCTGCACGACCTGTCTCCTGATAATATCCTTCCAAACTTTTAGGCACTTCATAGTGAATAACAAAACGCACGTCCGATTTATCAATGCCCATTCCAAAAGCAATGGTAGCAACAATAACCTGTGCCTTATCCATTAAAAATTTATCCTGATTTTCAGCTCTCGTCACACCGTCTAATCCGGCATGATAAGGGAGAGCCGCTATGCCGTTTACTTGTAATGTTTCTGCCAGTTCTTCCACCTTTTTGCGGCTCAAACAATAAATGATTCCGGCTTTTTTGGGCTGTGTACGAATAAATTTGATAATTTCCCGATCAATGTCAACTGTTTTAGGGCGTACTTCATAATAAAGATTCGGACGATTGAAGGATGACTTAAACAAATTGGCGTCAAGCATGCCTAAATTCTTTAGGATATCATGCTCCACCTTGGGAGTAGCGCTGGCAGTCAACGCAATGATTGGAGCAATCCCAATCTCGTTGACAATGGAACGTATCCGCCGATATTTGGGACGAAAATCATGTCCCCATTCCGAAATACAATGCGCCTCATCAACCGCATAGAAGGAGATAGTAAGCTGCGCCAGAAATTCAATATTTTCATCTTTGGTCAGCGATTCGGGTGCCACGTAGAGCATCTTGGTTTTTCCTGATAAAATATCCTCTTTCACAACGTCAATAGAAGCACGTGTTAATGAAGAGTTCAAGAAATGAGCAATGCCGTCTTCAGCACTTACACTCCGGATAGCATCGACCTGATTCTTCATCAAAGCAATCAAAGGTGAAATAATAATCGCCGTACCGGGCATGATCAAGGCTGGCAACTGATAACAAAGCGACTTGCCACCTCCTGTTGGCATCAACACGAAAGTGTCTTTCCCATCCAACAGATTCTGCATAATCGCTTCTTGGTTCCCCTTGAACGTATCAAATCCAAAGTACTTTTTGAGTTGCTCCGTCAATTCGGAATGCTTTTTTACCATAAATGAACAGTCAAATAATTTGTTTTCATGCAATCAGTCTACGCCCTGAAGTTTCAAAGCACCATAGAATCTCTTTTTTCCCAACTATCTTCAAACGCATTTGTGTGTATCTTTTCTCCCTTTTCGCTTTCAGATGCACGCTTATGCGTCGGCTTCAAAAAAGCATTCAGCATCTGTAGGTTTGGCAAAACAAATTTATAAACAAGTTTTGCAAACATCCTAATTTTTCAGAGTAAAAAAATGGCAAATCACACAAATAAATGAAATTAGCTACACAAAAAAACATAAAAAGCTACATTCCATCTTGTTATGCCGGTTCTGAAGAGCCGGCAAAGCACAAGAAAACGCGAAATAGCGCTGTAAACAGACTATTTCGCGTTAATTCATTCATGAATGCCCTCACAAATTAGGAGAAGAAAACCAACTATATTCATCCGACAGTCATTTGTTGCTTAAAGTCGGATGATTAACTCCTTGTGCATTTTCAATCTTGGTTGCGTATATCAAACAAATTTGTCTCATAAAAACAACTATGCGGACAGGATTTTCAATTTTTCCATTTTTTCTTGTGCATACGACAAACTGATATGCAGCTCTTTTTTCTTCGTTGATGGAATCTCGAACATAGCATCCATCATCGCAGTCTCAACAATGGAACGAAGACCTCTGGCACCAAGTTTAAATTCAATGGCTTTATCAACAATATAATCCAATGCTTCATCATCAAATTGAAGATCAACATGGTCCATGCTAAAGAGTTTCTTATACTGCTTAATAATCGAATTTTTGGGTTCTGTCAGGATTTGGCGCAACGAGGTACGATCCAACGGTTCTAAATAGGTAAGCACCGGTAATCGTCCGATAATTTCAGGAATCAATCCAAAAGACTTCAGATCCTGCGGTGAAATATACTGTAAAAAATTAGAGCGATCGATGGAATGCATATCACGGGTTGAACCATAACCAACTACATGCGTGTTGAGCCGTTGAGCAATTTTCTTTTCTATACCGTCGAAAGCTCCACCGCACATAAACAAAATATGTTGTGTATTAACGGGAATCATACGTTGCTCAGGGTGTTTACGCCCGCCTTGCGGTGGTACGTTAACCACGGAACCTTCCAACAACTTTAATAACCCTTGTTGAACACCTTCACCACTCACATCACGTGTGATGGATGGATTATCACTTTTTCGGGCTATTTTATCAATCTCGTCAATAAAAACAATGCCACGTTCGGCAGACTTCACATCATAATCAGCCACCTGCAACAAACGAGTGAGGATACTTTCAATATCTTCGCCCACGTAACCCGCTTCGGTAAATACGGTTGCATCAACAATAGTAAAAGGGACATGAAGCTGACGGGCAATGGTGCGCGCCAATAACGTTTTGCCGGTACCTGTCGGGCCGACCATAATGATGTTCGATTTTTCAATTTCAACGTCATCACCATGATCTTGTTGCATGAGCCTTTTGTAATGATTATACACCGCAACAGAAAGAAATTTTTTCGCTTCATCTTGCCCGATCACGTATTGATCAAGAAATGATTTTATTTCTTTCGGTTTAGGTGGCGAATCATTTTTGAACTTCAGATCACCGGTAGGTTTTTGAGCAAATTCGAGGACAATATCATGTGCCATTTCAACACATTGTGTACAAATAGCCCCATCCAGACCGGTTATTAAGGCTCCTACTTCCGATTCAGGTCTTCCGCACATAGAACAAAGCCTGTCATGACTAACTTTTTTTGCCATATATCTTTTAAAAATTAGAGCTTTTGCTCACGAATCAGCACTTCATCAATCATGCCGTAATCTTTTGCTTCGGCAGCCGTCATCCAATAATCACGATCTGAATCTTTTTCGATACGCTCGTACGGATTCCCGCTATGATCGGCGATAATGGTGTATAATTCTGTTTTTAATTTCTGTATTTCACGCGCCGTAATTTCAATATCAGAAGCTTGACCTTGCGCACCACCCATCGGTTGATGAATCATGATGCGTGAATGTTTCAACGCCGATCGTTTTCCTTTGCTGCCGGCAACCAACAACACAGCACCCATCGATGCCGCCATACCGGTACAAATCGTTGCCACTTTACTACTGATAAACTGAATGGTATCGTAAATTCCCAAGCCGGCATATACAGATCCACCTGGCGTGTTGAGATAAATAGAAATATCTTTACCAGGATCGGCAGAGTCGAGATAAAGCAACTGGGCCTGAATTACATTGGCCACATAATCGTCGATGGGCAATCCAAGAAAGATGATGCGATCCATCATCAAACGGGAAAACACATCCATTTGAGTTACATTTAGTTGTCGTTCTTCCAAAATGGAAGGCGAAATATAACTATCGGAAAATGAAGTGTACTGATCGAAAGAAAGTCCATTCATTCCTAAATGCTTAGTAGCATATTTTCGAAAATCATTCATAGTGATTGTTATTTATTGCGTAGCGTTTGAATAGATCCTACAACGGAAAAGGCTCTCCTTGCAGCGGGCTAATTGCTACACACGATTGATAATTCACGGGGAACAAAGATAACCCATTTTCAGTAAACCCCAAAAAAGAGAAATCCACTCCCACTTACATATAGTTAATCAAACATTCGTTTGAAGTGTTGAAAAAACGATCTTGAAGCTGTATCGGTAGGTTGCATATTGGGTGACTCATGCAATTTTTCGATCAGTTTTTGTTCTTCTTTTGTCAGTTTCTCAGGAACATAAACACCCAGATGCACCAATAAATCGCCGTGACCGTATCGATTCACGTCAGGCAATCCTTTCCCACGCAATCGCAATACTTTCCCGGGTTGTGTGCCCTGATCAATTTTTACTTTTACTTTCCCTTCAATAGTAGGCACTTCAACGGTACCGCCTAACACGGCTGTGGTAAATGGTAGCAAAAGATTGTAAAC